>NZ_JBBCYQ010000017.1:0-60754 GCF_037144815.1 Curtobacterium sp. USHLN213
CGCGCCTTTGGTTGTGCGGCGCCGCAGGCGCGCCCGCGTCGAACCACGAATCCGACGGCGAACCAGGCGCGCGGCCTGGTTCGACGGCGCGAACGTGGTTCGACGCCGCGGCCGCGACAGCCGCGGCGCGGCGCACCGCGCCGCGCGGCGTCGCACAACCGAAACCACTTCGCGCCGGGCCTTCCCCCGGTTCGGCGCGGCTTTGGTTGTGCGACGGCGCGACCCCGCCCGCGCGGCCGCGCCGCGCAGCGCCACGCACCCGTGTCGAACCACGAATCCGACGTCGAACCAGGCGCGCGGCCTGGTTCGACGTCGCGAACGTGGTTCGACGCCGCCGCAGCGGCGGCCGCCGCGCGCGGCGCGCTCAGCGCCGCAGGCGCGCGCGCTCGGCGCGCGCGGCGTCGAGCAGCACGCGGGCACGGGCGTCGAAGGAGTGCTCGGCGGCGATGCGCGCGGCCACCTCGGCACGCGAGGCCTCGGCGGGCCACGGGTACGCCGGGTCGAGCAACGCCGCGAGGTCCTCCCGCGACCCCGCCACCGCCAGCGTCGGCACGTCGAGCACCTCGCCGAGCCCGACGACGGGGTCGGTCACCACGACTCCCCCGGCGGCCAGGACGTCGAACACCCGGTTCGACACGAACCCCCCGGCGGCCATGTCCGGCCAGTGGTCGTTCAGCACGACGCGGGCGGACGCGTAGGCACGGGCGACCTCGGCGCGGGACAACGACGGCGCCCCGAGGGACGACTCCGGCACGACGTCCTCCCACCCGGGCCCGTGCACGCGCAGGTCGGCACCGAGTGCGACCGCGTCCGCGACGACGGGGCGAGCGGCACCGCGGGTGGAGCCGACGAAGACGACGCGGCCGGCGTCGGGCCCCGACGACACGCCCGGGCGGAACACCGCCGGATCGGTCGCCTGCAGCAGCGTCCGGACCGGCACGCCCGCCCGCGCACTCGCCGCGGCGGCCCATGCCGGACCCGCCGCGAACGCCCGGTCGAACGACCGCAGTTCGGTGTCCGCGACGTCGTCCGGGTGGCTGATCACCCAGAGCAGGTTCACGGACGCCGGGTTCGGCGGCACCCGGTCGAGCCCGCGCACGACGAGCGTGACGTCGTCCGCGCCGTCGTCGTCCCGCACGTGGGCGTCGCGGCGGTCGACGCGGACCCGCTGTCCGAGTCGCTCGAGCGCGGCGGCCAGCTCGGCCGCGAAGTGCACGTCGCCCCAGCCGTCGCCCTCGGGTCCGGCGGGCGCGGCGATCTTCAGCGACCACGCGAGCTGCTCGGTGGCCGACCTCGTCGGGGCCGCGGGCGTCACCGGCCGAGCGCCCCACGGCGGCACCGGTGGCCCGGCCACGACCGAGCCGGTCCCGTCGACGGCGCGGTCGCGCCACGCCGAGACGGCGTCGACGGTCGCCGCGTCGACGGTGCGCCCCGCCTCGTCCGAGCGCTCGAGCGCCCAGACGAGCGCGACGTCACGATCGGTGCGGTCCGCGACCGCGCGGCTCCAGGCCGACAGCGTGGTGCGTTCGTCCGGGAGGCACGGTGCCGGTACCAGCGCACGCCCGGGCATCGCCAGTGCAGGTTGGTCCGCGGCGAAGACGGTCGCAGCGGCTGCGGTGTCGCGTGCGGTGAGGATCGTCGACCGGAGTCCGTCGTCGCCGGGCACGACCGACGCGGTGTCGTCGCTCCAGGGCAGCGCCCCGGGCCGGAGGAGCCGGGCCCCGTGGCGTGCGGAGCCGTCGGCGAGCCAGACCCGGGCCTGCGCCACACCGTGCGCACCGGCCTCGGCGAGCACCTGGAGGTCCTGGTCGGTGACGCCCACCGTCGAGTCCACCACGACGAGCACGCCCCGCACCCCACCGACGACCCCGGCGTTCACGGCCGATCCGATGCCGTCGACGGCGTCCGGCCGCACCCACGGCACGCCCCGGGGCGACGGCAGGACCGGGGAGGCGTCCGCGACGTAGGCCACGGCACGGACGTCCACCTCGGGACCGAAGGCGGTCCGGGCAGCGATGACCATCGCGGGCAACCGGTCGTGCCGGTCGGACCGGCTGACGAGGAGCACGGTGACGCCGGTCTGCCGGACCTGCGCCGGGCCGTCGAACCCGGCCACCCGCTCGGGCGGCGCCGCCGTCGCGGACGGGTGTCGCGCCTCCTGGACCGCATCGGGGCCGGAGGGCGTCGCGTCGCGACGGCGGCGTCGACCGAACCAACCAGAGCCGGGCGCCACGGGGGTGACTAGGCGGAGAGGAGCCGCTGGAGGTAGACGCCGTAGCCGCCCTTGACGAGCGGGGCGGCGAGGTCGGCGAGCTGTGCGTCGTCGATCCAGCCGTTGCGCCAGGCGATCTCCTCGATGCAGCCGATCTTGAAGCCCTGACGGTCCTCGATCACCTTGACGTACTCGGACGCCTGCATCATCGACTCGAACGTGCCGGTGTCGAGCCAGGCCGTGCCGCGGTCGAGGACCTGCACGCCGAGCTCGCCGGCGTCGAGGTAGCGCTCGTTCACGGTCGAGATCTCGAGCTCCCCGCGGGCGCTCGGCTCGATCGTCTTCGCGATCTCGATGACCTTGTTGTCGTAGAAGTACAGGCCGGGGACGGCGTAGTTCGACTTCGGCTCGGTCGGCTTCTCCTCGATGGAGACCGCGGTGAAGCTGTCGTCGAACTCGACGACGCCGTACGCCTTCGGGTCGGCCACGTGGTACGCGAAGATCGTCGCGCCCTCGACCTCGGTGTTCTTGCGGAGGTTCGTCCCGAGGCCCGTGCCGTGGAAGATGTTGTCGCCGAGGACCAGCGCGACGCTGTCGTCGCCGATGAAGTCCTCGCCGATGACGAAGGCCTGCGCGAGGCCGTCCGGGCTCGGCTGCACGGCGTACTGGATGTCCATGCCGAGGGCCGAGCCGTCGCCGAGGAGCGCGCGGAACTGGTCGTTGTAATCCGGCGTCGTGATGACCAGCACCTCGCGGATGCCGGCCATCATCAGCGTCGACAGCGGGTAGTAGACCATCGGCTTGTCGTAGATCGGCATGAGCTGCTTGCTGATGCCCTTGGTGATCGGCCAGAGACGGGTGCCGGAACCCCCGGCGAGGATGATGCCCTTCACGGGTGCGTCCTTTGCTTCGTTACTTCGTCGTACGGAGGGACTCGGTGTAGGCCAAGCACTCCTCGTAGGTGGGGAGCAGCCCTGCGGCGGCAGCCTGCTCGAGGGTCGGTGCGCTGGTGTCCTTCTCGGAGAGGACCGGCTCGCCGAGCCCGTCCGGCAGCGTGAGTCCCACGGTCGGGTCGAGGATCGTGATCCCCTTCTCGCGCTCGGGGTTGTAGTGCGCGCTGACCAGGTAGTTCACCGTCGACTGGTCCTCGAGCGCGACGATCGCGTGGCCGAGCCCCTCGGACAGGTACACCGCCTTGCGGTCGACGTCGTCGATGCGGACCGAGTCCCACTGCCCGAACGTCGGGGAGCCGACGCGGATGTCGACGATGTAGTCGATGAACGCCCCGCGGACGGCGGTGACGTACTTCGCCTGGCTCGGCGCGACGAGGGCGTAGTGGATGCCCCGTGCGACGCCGGCCGCCGAGATCGACATGTTCACCTGCCGCAGGTCGAGCGGGTGGCCGACCGTCTCCTCGAGGACGTCGGCCCGGTACGCCTCGAGGAATGCTCCTCGTGCGTCGCCGTGCTGGACGGGCGTGAACTCCCACGCGCCGGGGATCTTCAGTTCGCGGATCTGCACCGGGGAAGCCTAGCAAGGCGCGAGTTCGCATAGGCTGTCATGGTTCTGCGCACTGCCGACTCCCGAAACGAGACCAAGCGAGCCCGTGAAGCTATTCGTCCAGATCCCCTGCCTCAACGAGGAGAACACCCTCGCCAGCGTCATCGACTCGATCCCGAAGCAGATCGACGGCATCGACGAGATCGAGATCCTGGTCATCAACGACGGCAGCACCGACCGCACGGTCGAGGTCGCCAAGGAGCACGGTGTCCGGCACTTCGTGCACCACACCACGAACATGGGCCTCGCCCGGTCGTTCCGGGACGGCGTCGACTACGCGCTGCTCCACGGTGCCGACATCGTCGTGAACACCGACGGTGACAACCAGTACCCGCAGGCGCACATCGCCGAGCTGGTCCAGCCGATCCTCCGCAAGGAAGCCGAGATCGTGATCGGCGACCGCCAGACCCGGACGATCGAGCACTTCTCCGGGTTCAAGAAGCTCATGCAGCGCTTCGGCTCGTGGGTCGCCTCGCGCGCGGCGGGCCTCGACCTGCCGGACGCCGCGAGCGGGTTCCGCGCGTACTCGAAGTACTCGCTCATCCGCCTCAACATCGTGACGCGCTTCAGCTACTGCATGGAGACGATCGTGCAGGCCGGGTACAAGCGCCTGGCGATCGCGTCGATCCCGATCACGACGAACCCGAAGACGCGCGAGTCCCGCCTGTTCAAGAACATCTGGCAGCACATGTTCCAGTCCGGGTCGGCGATCGCCCGCGTGTACCTGATGTACCGCCCGATGGCGCTCTTCCTCTGGGTCGCGGCGATCCTCGGCGCGCTCGGGGCGTGGCCGCTCGTCCGGTACCTGGTGCTCCTCGCGATGCACACCGGCGGCAACCACCTGCAGTCGATCATCCTCGGGGTGGTCCTGCTCATCACCGCGGTGCTCAGCATCGTGATCGGCGTCGTCGCCGACCTCACGCGGCTCAACCGCACGCTGGCCGAGGAACAGCTCGACCTGCAGAAACTCCAGCGCTATGGCGACTGAGGTCACCGCCGCACTGCCGGTGACCCGGGGGGAACGACGCGCCGTCATCGCACTGACGGCTGCGTTCGCGCTGCTGCTCACGCTGTGGGCCTTCCTGACGCCGATGTTCGCGGCCCCGGACGAGGCAGCGCACTTCGACGCCGCCGAACAGCTCGCGCTCGGCAAGGGGTGGCCGGCGCCGGGCGACATGGACCTGCTCAAGACGACGTACGTCGAGCAGGGGCAGTCCACGAACGTCGCCGCGGCGGACCGTGCGACCGTCGCGCAGCTCACGGCGGAGAACCCGGGCAACCACGACTTCGTCAACCAGATGTCGCAGCACCCGCCGACCTACTACGGCGTGGGTGCGGTCGTGCTCAAGGCGATCGGGTTCTTCCACCTGCGCTGGGACATCGGCGTCATGGCCCTGCGCCTGATGGACGTCGTGGTGCTGCTCCCGCTGCCGTTCCTGACGTGGGCGACCGTCCGGCGGGTCACCCGCTCTCCGCGCACCGCGATCGTGGGCGTCCTCGCCCTGTTCGCCGTGCCACAGCTGGCGCAGATCGGCTCGTCCGTCACGAACGACGCGCCCGTCATCGTGCTCGGTGCCGTGATCTCGTGGCTCGCCGCCCGGGCCCTCACCGGCGACCACCGGTGGCGCATCGCCGTGTGGCTCGGGGTGGCCGTCGCCGCGGTCTGCTCGGTGAAGGGCACCGGGCTGCCGACGGTGCCGTTCGTCGCGATCGCCCTGCTCGTCGCCGGCCACGGGACCCTGTCGTGGGGCGCCCGCATCGGCCGGACCGCCGTCGCCGGCGCGATCGTCGCCGCGGCCGGCTCGTGGTGGTGGATCCGCAACCTGGTCCTCTTCGGCACGCTCCAGCCCGACGGCGTGAGCGCCGTCCGCCAGGACAAGCCGTGGGGCCGCGAGACGAGCGCCAACTTCGGCGAGTTCATGAACGTCGAGTGGGACCGCCTCACCTCGTCGTTCTGGGGGCAGTTCGGTGCGCTCCGCTACCCGATGACGCAGATCCTCACGGACTCCCTGACCGTCATCGCCCTCGCCGTGATCGTCGGGTGGGCGTTCCGTCGCACGGCGCAGCGCAGCACGGCGATCGTGCTGCTCGTCCTGCCGGCGCTGACGCTCGTGATCCAGCTGCAGAACAACTTCTCCTCGTACGACGACACGCAGCTCATCGCCGGCGCACAGGGCCGCTACCTGTTCATCGGGCTCGTCCCGCTCATCGCCGTCAGCGCGATCGCGTGGCGGAACCTCGTGACGAGCGCACCGGAGCGCGGCCGCGTCGGTTCCTTCGCGCTCTGGGGCTTCCCCGTGATCGGGCTCTACGGCCTGACGGTCGCCTACCGCGGCTTCTACGAGAACACCCACCTGCAGGTCACGGTCGCCGGTCTCGGTCGACTCGTGAACCTGACGCCCGCCGGCCGGTACGGCTTCGTCGTGGTGCTGCTCCTCGCCGCCGTCGCGGTGGTCTGGGCGCTCGTCGAGGCCCGCCGGAACGTGCTGCTCCGGGACGCCCCGCTACACTCGTCCATCGATCCAACGTCACCGACTCCGAAAAGGAACCTGACCTCGTGAAGATCCTCGTCACCGGCGGAGCCGGCTTCATCGGCTCGAACTTCGTCCGTCGCACCCTGCAGGACGCGTACCCCGGACTCGAGGGCGCCGAGGTCGTCGTCTACGACGCCCTGACCTACTCGGGCAACCTCGAGAACCTCGCCCCAGTCGCGGACTCGCCGCGCTACACCTTCGTGCAGGGCGACATCCGCGACGCGGCCAAGCTCGACGAGGTCATCCCCGGCATCGACGCCATCGTGCACTTCGCCGCCGAGTCCCACGTCGACCGCTCGGTCCGCGACTCCGGCATCTTCGTCGAGACGAACGTCGTCGGCACCCAGCGTCTGCTCGACGCCGCGCTCCGGCACGGCACCGAGCGCTTCGTGCACGTCTCCACCGACGAGGTCTACGGCTCCATCAGCGAGGGCTCGTGGGACGAGGAGCGTCCGCTCGAGCCGAACTCGCCGTACTCGGCGTCGAAGGCCGGCAGCGACCTGCTCGCCCGCAGCTACCACCGCACGCACGGGCTGAACCTCTCGATCACGCGCTGCTCGAACAACTACGGGCCGTACCACTTCCCCGAGAAGGTCATCCCGCTGTTCGTCACGAACCTCATCGACGACAAGCACGTCCCGCTCTACGGCGAGGGCAACAACATCCGCGACTGGCTGCACGTCGACGACCACACCCGTGGCATCGCGCTGGTGCTCACCAAGGGCCGCGCGGGCGAGATCTACAACATCGGCGGCGGCACCGAGCTCACCAACAAGGAGCTCACCCAGCTGCTGCTCGACGCGACCGGCAAGGACTGGTCGTACGTCGACCGCGTCGCCGACCGCCTCGGCCACGACCTCCGCTACTCGGTCGACATCTCGAAGATCCAGGCGGAGCTCGGCTACGAGCCGCAGGTGCCGTTCGAGCAGGGTCTCGCCGACGTCGTCCAGTGGTACCGCGACAACCGCGCGTGGTGGGAGCCCCTCAAGGAGCGCGCGGCGCTCGCCTGAGCCCGGACGCCACGATGACCCGCACCCTGATCACCGGCGCCGCCGGCATGCTCGGTCGCGACCTGCAGCTCGCGCTGCAGGGTCGTGACGTCACCGCGCTCGGTCGCGCCGACCTCGACATCACGGACCCCGACGCGGTCGACGCCGCCGTCGCCGGCCACGACGTCGTGATCAACTCGGCCGCGTACACCAAGGTCGACGACGCCGAGACGCACGAGTCCGACGCCGCAGCGGTCAACGCGACGGGCCCGAGGCTCCTCGCCGAGGCGGCCGTCCGGCACGGCGCGAAGCTCGTGACGATCTCGACGGACTACGTCTTCGACGGCAACGGCACCGCGCCCTACGCCGAGGACGCCCCGACGGACCCGCTGAACGCCTACGGCCGGACCAAGGCCGAGGGCGAGGCACACGTCCGCCGGATCGCGCCGGACTCGTCGTACATCGTGCGGACCGCGTGGATCTACGGCGCGCACGGGCCGAACTTCGCGGCGACGATGCTCCGGCTCGCGCAGACGCACGACACGGTGTCCGTCGTGACCGACCAGGTCGGGCAGCCGACGTGGACGGGTGACCTCGCGGCGCGCATCGTCGAGCTCGTCGACGCGGACGCCCCGGCGGGCATCTACCACGGCACGAACTCGGGCCAGGGGTCCTGGTACGACTTCACCAAGGCGATCTTCGCCGAGAACGGGCTCGACCCGGACCGCGTCCTCCCGACCGACAGCGCCGCCTTCGTGCGTCCCGCGCCGCGTCCGGCGTACAGCGTGCTCGGGCACGACGGCTGGTCCCGCGCGGGCCTGGCGCCGATGCGCGACTGGCGCGAGGCGCTGCACGCGGCGACGGCCGCCGGGGTCTTCGCAGCGTGACGGCCTCGTCGACCCCGGCGACGCTCGTCGTCGGCTCCGGAGGCTTCCTCGGGCGCGCGGTCCGTCGTGCGGCCGAGGCGGCACCGGGGACCGACGTCCGCGCGGCCTCGGTGCCCTGGGACGACCAGGACGCCGCGGTCGAGGCGCTCGTGACGGCGATCCGGGGCGTCCGCACGCCGGACTCCCCCTGGCGCGTCGTCTGGTGCGCCGGGACGGGGGTCGTCGCGACCGGTGCGGAGGTGTTCGAGGCCGAGCAGCAGCTCATCGGGCGGGTGCTCGAGACCCTCGCGGGCGACGAGGCCGCTCCGGGCACGCTCTTCTTCGCGTCCTCGGCGGGTGCCGTCTACGCGGGTTCCTCGCCGGCCCCGTTCGACGAGGACTCCGAGCCGGCTCCGCTCGCGCCGTACGGCCGGTCGAAGCTCGCGTCGGAAGCGCGGTTCCGCACCTGGGCCGAGTCGACCGGTGCGCGGCTGCTCGTCGGACGGTTCTCGAACCTGTACGGGCCCGGGGCGAACCTCGGCAAGGCGCAGGGGCTCGTGTCGCAGCTGGCGCTCGCGCACCTCGAGGGCCGGCCGTCGTCGATCTACGTCCCGACGGAGACGACGCGGGACTACCTCTACATCGACGACGCGGCGGCGATGGTGTTGGACGCGCTGGACACGACCGAACGGTCGACCGCCGCTGGCACCGCCGTCACCAAGATCTTCGCCTCCGGCCGCAGCGCCACCATCACCGAGGTCGTCGCCGCGGTCGAGGACGCCTTCGGGGAACCCCTCGACGTCCGCCACGGTGCCGACCCCTCGGCGACCTACCAGGGCCTCGACCTCCGGTTCGCCTCCCGGGTGCTGCCGACCGTGGACGCCCGCGACTTCACCGACTTCGGCCAGGGCGTCCGCAACACCGTCGACGCCCTGCGTGCCGCCCGGATCTGAACGTCCCCGAAGCCGCGTCCGTTTCCGAGGATCGCACGACAACTCGTAGGATTGGCGTCAGTGAGCACTGCAACCGAGGACCCCCGCGGACCCGCACACCGCGCCCGGGACACCACCCGCTGGGACATCCAGGGGCTCCGGGCGTTCGCAGTCCTCGCCGTCGTCGTCTACCACCTCTGGCCGAACCGGCTGCACGGCGGGTTCGTCGGCGTCGACGTCTTCTTCGTCATCTCGGGCTACCTCATCACCGGCCACCTGCTGCGCGAGCAGCTCTCCACCGGGCGGATCCGACTCGGGCAGTTCTGGTCCCGGCGGGCGAAGCGGCTGCTGCCCGGCGCGTTCCTGACGATCCTCGCGACGGGCGCCGCGGTGCTCCTCGTCGTCCCGAGCGCCCTCTGGTCGCAGTACGGCCGCGAGCTGATCGCCTCGACGGTCTACGCGCAGAACTGGGAGCTGGCGGCCAGTTCGGTCGACTACCTCGACGCCGACAACCAGGCCTCGCCGTTCCAGCACTTCTGGTCGCTCTCCGTCGAGGAGCAGTTCTACATCGCGCTGCCCCTCCTGCTGCTCCTGCTCACGCTCGTCGTGCGGAAGCGCGTCTCCCCCGTCACCACGGCTCGGATCCTGCTCGGCACGGTCGTCGTGGTCTCGCTCGTCTGGTGCATCGTGCAGACGAACACGAACCCCGGCGTCGCCTACTTCTCGACGGCCACCCGCGCGTGGGAGTTCGCGCTCGGCGGGCTCGCGGCGACCGTCGCGCTCCCCGCACCGCGCACGGTCGTGGCCCGGTCCGTCCGCTCGGGTGCCGCGATCGTCGGGGCGCTCGCGCTCCTCGCCTCGCTCGTCGTGATCACCCCGGCGACGCCGTTCCCCGGCATCGCCGCCGCGCTCCCGGTCGTCGGCGCGACCCTGATGGTGACGTTCGGTGCCGGCACGCTGTTCGAGCTCCTCGGCGCCGTCCGCCCCATCGCGTTCGTCGGCCGCATCTCGTACTCGCTGTACCTGTGGCACTGGCCGCTCGTCGTCATCGTGCCGATCTGGCTCGACCACCCGCTCGGCTGGAAGAGCAAGCTCGCGGTCCTGGTGGTGTCGCTCGTCCTCGCGGCGGTCACGACGGTGTGGTTCGAGGAGCCGCTCCGGTTCTCCGGCTGGGTGCGCACCCTGCGCCCGCGTCGCGTCGCCGTCCTCGGCGTCGTCTGCACCGTGGTCGTCGCGGCACTCGGCGTCTCGACGCTGACCGCCGTGCACGTCCAGGAGGTCCAGGCCGCGACCTTCACGAAGCGCCTGCAGGACGGCGAGGTCTCGTGCTTCGGGGCTGCGGCGCAGATCAGCGCAGCGAAGCCGTGCGTGGACCCGAAGCTCGCCGACGTCCGTGTCCCGGCGCCGTCGGCCGCCAAGGAGGACGACCCGAACCCGTCACCCGACGAGCCGGACCCGAACATCAAGAAGTGTTGGAGCGGCCGCTTCGAGACCTGCGTGCTCGGCAAGACCACGGGCTACTCGAAGCACCTGCTCGTCATCGGCGACTCGCACAGCAACACCCTGCTCGGCGTCTACCGCGACCTGGCCGCGAAGAACGGCTGGCGGATCGACCTCGCCGGCATCGGCGGGTGCTACCTGACCACCGCGCACCAGCAGTCCCTGAGCCCCGCCTCGGGTCGCGGCTGCGACCGCTGGAAGCAGCAGGCCATCGCGTTCGTCGAGCAGCACCGGGACGCCGACGCCCTGATCGTCGCGCACTCGACGACCCAGATGCCGGTGGACGCCCCCGAGGGCCAGCAGCGCGACGACGCCACCCGCGCCGGTCTCCTCGACGCGTGGCAGCAGGCAGCGGGCGACGACCTCCCCGTGATCGCGGTCCGCGACAACCCGGTCCCCCGACGCGACGTCGTCGCGTGCGTGAGCCGGATGACCGGCCCGACCGACTCGTCCTGCGACAACCCGCGGTCCGTGGCCCTCGCCCAGACCGACTCGTCGGCTGAGGCGATGGCGGCGTTCACCGCCGCCGGAGGCACGGGCAGCGTGCTCGACCTGACGAAGTACTACTGCACGGACACCACCTGCCCGGCCGTGATCGGTGGCGTGCTCGTCTACCGCGACACGAGCCACATCACGGGTACCTGGGCGAAGTCGCTGGAGCCGTACATCGACCAGCAGCTCAAGCAGAAGCTCGCGTCGTTCTCACGGTGACCTGATGCGGTCCAGGAGGCGCGGTGCGGGCCCGCACCGTCCCTCCAGACACGGCCGTCACCCCGCTGGCGCGGTGCGCCGGTACCGGCTGGTGGGGCCCCCTCCTGACCCGCAGGGACGCGCGTCAGCGGCGCGCGGCCGCCAGCAGTTCGCGGTACCGGTCGCCGACGGCGTCCACGGTGTGCGCGGCCGCCGTCTCGGCCGCGGCGCGGCCGAGCCGCTCGGCGAGCTCGGGGTCGGCGAGCAGGCGGTCCACGGCAGCCGCGAGCGCCGCGGCGTCGCCGGGCTCGACGAGCAGGCCGTTCACGCCGTCCTCGATGACGTCGACGATGCCGGGCACGGCCGACGCGACGATCGCGCACGCGGCGGACATCGCCTCGAGCAGGGCGACGGGCAGGCCGTCGCGGTCGCCGTTCGCGGCGGGGACGGACGGGTAGAGCGCGATGCGGGCCTTGGCGTACTCGGACGCGAGGTCCTCCTTGCCACGGGCGCCGAGGAACGTGACGGCGGACCCGGCCCGGTCCTCGAGCTGCGCGCGGAGCGGACCGTCGCCGACGACGGCGACCTCGGCCGGCTGCTCGGCCATCCGGTCGAGGGCATCGAGCAGGACGATCGCGCCCTTCTTCTCGACGAGCCTGCCGACGAAGAGCACCCGGCCGGGGACCCGGGTCTCGCGCGCCACCGCGCGGGTGATCGGCTCGAGGTCGACGCCCATCGGCACGACGTGCACCTGGTCGTCGCGGGCGCCGAGCTTGCCGAGTTCGCGCGCCATGTCCGTGCTCATGCAGGTGACCGACGCGGCGCTGCGGATCACGGAGCGCTTGACCCGCTGGAGGACCGGGTTGCGCAGGGCGTACAGGTCGCCGCCCAGCGTGGTCACCACGCGCGGCAGGTCGCCGAGCACGAGCTGGCCGACGGCACCCTGCGGGATGATCCAGTGCAGCAGGGCCACGTCGGGCTGTGAGCGCCGGCGTTCCCGGCGGAGCGCGGCGGCCATCGAGCCGAAGAAGAACGGGACCTGGAGCCAGCGGGACTTCTTCGCCTTGAGGTTGTCGACGATCGCGCCGTCCGCCAGGTCGCGCCACCGGGCCGGGAAGTACCCGTACCGACGGACCTCGACGTCACCGATCCGCTGGTGCGCGCGGGCGCCCTTCGTCATCGGGGCGACGACGACGACGCGGTACTCGTCCGAGAGGGCGGTCGCGAGGTCGAGGACGAAGCCGGGCGTGCCGTCGCCGGCCTCGGCCGGGAAGGTCGACGCGGCGACGAGGAGGGTCGGACGGGGATCCGGATCGGGTCGCATCCAGCGCGCTCCCTTAGAGTTGTCGGTCGATGGACGCACAACAGCCTACGGGGTCGGCCGCAGGGTCACCGGACCCGCTCGACACCTCCTCCGACGTCGCCACGGGCGCGGTGCCGACGACCGGTCGGCGCGCTCGCGTGCTGACCGTCGTGAAGTGGGTCGCTGCGGTCATCGCCGTCGCCTTCCTCGTCTGGAGCATCGCGAAGCAGTGGGACAAGATCGTCCACGACTTCGCACGGCTTGACGCTGCCACGGTGGGCATCGGCATCGTCTTCACCATCGTCGCCCTCGTCGCGAACATGCTGTCCTGGCGCGCGATGATGGCCGCCAGCGGGTACCGGGTGCGCCTGGCCGCGGCGTCCTCGATCTTCTTCGTCGGGCAGCTCGGCAAGTACATCCCCGGCGGTGTGTGGTCGATCGCCGCTCAGGCCGAGCTCGGGCGTGCGCACGGCCTGCAGCGCACCGGCAGCGCGGTCGCGGCGCTGGCCTCGATGCTCGTCAGCATGGTCACGGCCGCGATCGTCGGGATCGTCGCCGTCCTGCTCGCCTCGTCGACCGGGTTCGCGACCTTCTGGTGGCTCATCCCGGTGATCGTCGTCGGCCTGGTGTGCCTCACCCCGCCCGTGCTCGGTCGGCTCATCGCGATCGCCTTCCGGGTGCTCCGCCGCCCGCCGCAGGACACCACCCTGACCTGGTCCGGCACGGTCATGTCGCTCGTCTGGTCGCTCGTCATGTGGATCGCGTACGGCGTGCAGGCCACGGTCGTGCTCCGGGTCTTCGGCGCCGACTCCCCGACCCTGTTCCCGGTGGCCGTGGGTGCGTACGCCGTCGCCTGGCTCGTCGGCTTCATCGTGGTCATCGCCCCCGCCGGCATCGGCCCCCGCGAGGGCATCCTCGTGCTCCTGCTCGGCAGCGTCGCCGGGGGTTCCGCCCCGCTCGCGCTGGCCGTCATCAGCCGGGTGTTCATGACGATCGGCGACGTCGTGCTCGCCGGTGTCGGGGCCGCCCTCGCCGCCCGGCACCGCCGCGTGACCGCCGCCGCCACGCCCCGATCCGGCGCCCCGGTCCCTCCCCGCGCGGACTGATATGGTCGGCTTCCGGCCGCGCAGTGCGCACCACAGCACCACGAGGAGGCGCACCGCATGACAACACTCCACGTCGTCGTGGACCAGATCGTCGCCCCCGTCCCCGGCGGCATCGGTCGGTACGCCGAAGAACTGACACGGCACCTCATCGCGGGTGCCCCGGAGGGTGCCGACGTCGCCGGGATCGTCTCGGCGGTCGGCAAGGACGAGCTCGCGCACATCCGCACGCTGCTCCCCGGTCTCGGCGACCTCGACCGCCTGGCGCTCCCCCGCCGTGAGCTCTCGCTCGCGTGGCAGGGCGGCTTCGTCGGCGGCGTCGGACGCGGCATGGTGCACTCGCCGAGCGTGCTCGCGCCCCTCGTCAAGCACGACCGGTTCAGCGATCCGGGCCGGCAGACGGTCGTCACCGTGCACGACACCGTGCCGTGGACCCACCCCGAGACCCTCACGCCCCGCGGCGTCCACTTCCACCGGGCGATGGTGAAGCGCGCGTGGAAGCACGCGGACGCCGTCGTCGTGCCGACCCACGCGGTCGCGGCCACGCTGAACGGCATCCACCGCTTCGACGAACGGCTCCGGGTCATCGGCGGGGCGCCGAGCGGGCGGCTGCGGACCCCCGTCGACGCCGACCTCCGTGCCGAGCGGCTCGGCCTGCCGGAGCGCTACGTGCTCGCGGTCGGCACGCTCGAGCCCCGGAAGGGCCTGCAGTACCTGATCGAGGCGATGGCACACCCGGACGCCCCGGCCGACGTCCCGCTCGTGATCGCCGGCCCGGACGGCTGGGGCGACGTCGACGTGTACGGCACCGCGGAGCGCGCAGGGCTGTCCCGCGACCGCGTGAAGGTGCTCGGACGGATCGACGACCAGGACCTCGCCGTGGCGTACGACCGGGCGACGGTGTTCGTGTTCCCGAGCCTCGCCGAGGGGTTCGGGCTCCCCGTGATCGAGGCGATGAGCTTCGGCACGCCGGTCGTGCACTCGGACGACGACGCCGTGCGCGAGGTCGCGTCGGACGCCGGTGTGACGGTCGCCCGCGATCCCCGCGACTCCTACCCGGAACGACTGGCGCAGGCGGTCTACCAGGTCGTCAACGACCCGCTGCTCGCCGGGCAGCTGGCCGTCGCGGGTCCGGACCGGGCGCGCATGTACGACTGGAAGGACTCGGCCGCCGAGACCTGGCAGCTGCACGCCGACCTCTAGCGGTCGGTCCCTGCTGCAGGGTGCCGCCGGCTAGAGCGAGTCGCGCAGGCGCTGCGCCTTCTCCTCGACGAGCTGCTCGAGCCCCTCGGCGTACTCGCCGAGGCGCGCCGCGATCGCGGGGTCGGCCGAGCCGATGATGCGCGCGGCGAGGAGCCCGGCGTTCGCCGCTCCGTTGATCGCCATCGTCGCCACCGGGATGCCGGCGGGCATCTGCACGATGGACAGCAGCGAGTCGAGTCCGTCGAGGCGCGCGAGCTGCACGGGCACGCCGATCACCGGGAGCGTCGTCATCGAGGCCACCATGCCCGGCAGGTGCGCCGCCCCACCGGCGCCCGCGATGACCACACGGATGCCCCGGGCAGCGGCGCCGCGGGCGAACCGCGTCATCTTGTCGGGGGTGCGGTGGGCGGACACGACGTCGGCCTCGAACGGGATGCCGAGCTCGGTCAGCATGTCCGCCGCGGCGCGCATCGTCGGCCAGTCGGAGTCCGACCCCATGATGATCGAGACGAGCGGCTGGACGGGGGCTGCGGTGTCGGTCACGCGACGAGCCTAGTCGAGCAGGGCGGACCGCCAGGCGTCCCCGTCGTCGCCGATCGTCCGTTCGTCGCGGACCCAGCGGGCGGCCACGGCGTCGGCGGACCCGGAGGCGACGGCGCTGCGGACCGCGTCGCGCCAGGCACCGACGTCGTCCGGCACGGCCACGACGCCGTGCCCGCGCGCGTCCCGGTAGGACGGCCGGTCGGAGACGACCGCGGGGAGCCCGAGCGCGGTGTACTCGAGCGCCTTGAGGTCGCTCTTCGCCCGGTTGAACTCCTCGTCCCGCAGCGGAGCGACGCCCGCGCGCCAGCGCTGCCGGTGGTCGACGAGCCAGCGGGCGAACGCCGGGTAGTGGCCGTCCGGCACCTCGACGCGGCGGTACCAGCCGGGATCGTCGGCGTCCTCGGTCACGCCGATCACCTCGAGGCAGATCGGCGTGCCGTCGGGTGCGGTCAGTTCGGTGAAGACGTCCCGGAGCAGCTCGAGGTCGGCGCCGTGGGTGAGCGTCCCCATGTAGAGCACCCGGTGTTCGTCGGCGGGGCGAACGTCGTCGGCGGCCGGCTCGCCCGGGGTCCAGATCGTCGGGTCCAGGGCGTTCCGGACCACCACGACCCGGTGCGCGAGCGGCCGCACGAGCGCTGCGAGCTCCTCGGTGCTGACGACCACGAGGTCGGCGCCACGCACGAGGGCGTCGATCGAGGCCAGCCGGTCCGGGTCGTACTCGGCCCGGGCCAGACGCTCGCGGCCGGAGTCCGTGAAGAAGTCGTCGTCGACCTCGGCGGCGGTCCGGGTCCCCCGCGCGGCGGCTGCGGCCAGGAAGGGTGCCACGAGGTCCCGCGGCAGGGCGTCCCGCTGCACGAGGACGGCCCGGTAGTCGGTCGTGTCGGTCCCGTCGACGAACGCGGCGGGGTCGACCTGCCGGACCTCGGCCGCACCGGTGCGCGCGAGGTGCTCGGTGCGGCGGACGACCCGCACGTGCGCCGAGGCGGGGTGCGCCCCACCGCCCCCGGCCACGACGTAGCCGAGGACCGGCAGGCGCACGGGTTCCGTGGCCGGGGCAGACCGCGCCCCGGTCAGGGAGCGACGGAGTCGACGGGCGGCACGGCGGACGAGATCACGCGGCATGCGCCCATCCTCCCGCGATCCGGTGGCGTCAGCGGACCGTGACGGTCGTGCACCCCATCGAGGTGTCCCCGCCCCGGCCGATCCCGACCGCTGTCAGGCACACGCTCCGCTTCCCGCTCGACACCGGCACCGTCGCGCGGAACCCGTGGTACCGTCCGACCCGGTGCACCCGGTCGACGTCCGGCCGCGAGGCGTCCGCCGTGGCGGTCCCCACCACCTTCCCGCCGACCGTGACGCGCACGGTGACCGGCTTCGTGAGGTCGTCGCGGTCGAACGTCCACCCCGACACCGTCACGCGCCGCTTCGCGGCCGACGCGACCGAGTCCCGGTGCGCGGTCGGCGCGACGGACGGAGCGGTCCGAGCCGGAGCAGCCGTGGCGACCGGCGTCCCGAGTCGCGCGTTCGCCACGAGGGACTTCGCGAACGCGGACCACCACTTCCCCGCCGCCGGCCCGCCGTTGCACGTGCCGTCGCTCGCACCGGGGGTCTTCACCCACAGCAGCGCGTCGAGGGCCGAACCGTCCGACACCACCCGCGGCGAGGTGCCGAGCCCGGAGCCGGGGCCGTTGCACCAGGTGCCGCGCCAGCCCTGGCCGTTCCGGGAGGTGTCGATCACGTAGTGGGACCCGCCCGTGGCCGCGGAGACCTTCTCGGCGTAAGCCTGCTCCTGCGCGGTCGGGTAGTAGTTCGCGACGTTCGTGAAGAAGCCCCGCGCGCGCTGGACCCCGGCGCTGTTCAGCCGGGACGCCATCACCGCCGGCGGGACCCAGTTCGAGTTCCCCGCGTCGAGGTAGGCCGGCACGCCCGCCGCCGTGAAGGCAGCGACCTCGCGGGCGAGGATGCGGTACCGCTGGGCGTCGAGGGTCTCGCTGCACGCGCTGTTGCTGAGCATCGCGAGCGAGTCCGGCTCGACGATCACGGCCGCCCGGTGCCCGGCGACCCGGGCGACGATCTGGTCGACCCACGCGTCGTAGGTCGCCTCGTCGAAGCCGCCGGCGGAGTACCCGCCGCAGTCACGCTGCGGGATGGCGTAGGTCACGAAGACCGCGGTCGTGCCGGTGCGCTCGGCACCCGCGATCGCGGCGTCGATCGTCCGCGTCAGGGTCGCCCCCTGCGTCCAGTCCCCGAGCCAGATCGCGACCGGGTACTGCGCGATGGTCTTCGCCGCGGCCGCGCCGCTCGGGTCGCTCGTCGCGAGGGCGGTCGCCTGCTTCGCCGCCTCGCTCGTGTCGGAACGGTAGGGACCGGAGGCGTAGAGGGACGACGCAGCGGCCGCACGGATCGTGGCGGCGCTCGTCGCCGCGACGGCGTTGGTCGGCGTGAGCGCTCCCGCGGCGAGCGCCACGAAGGCGCTCACCGCTCCCGTGGTGGCGAACACACTGGCGCGGCGCATGACGTACTCCCTGTGGACGGTGGACCCTGTCCCGTCCATGGGAGCACGCCGACGCGCGGGGGTACACACGCCAGATCGGGTGCCACCCGAGCGGGTGTCCGCCCTTCTGCGGACCGTCCGAGCGCACCGTCCGCGCGGACCGCAGCCTCAGTCGTCGAAGTGGGCCGCTGCGGACCGGGCGCGGTACGTGACGTCGTCGAGGTCGTCGCCGATGACGGTCACGTGCCCGATCTTGCGACCCGGCCGGGGAGCCTTGCCGTAGAAGTGGTACTTGGCCTCGGGGAAGGCCTCGAGCGCACCCGGGTACCGCGCCGCGAGGTCGCCGTCCGCCGGACCGCCGAGCACGTTGATCATGACCGCGGCCGGGGCGAACGACCCGGTGGCACCGAGCGGCAGGTCGAGCACGGCACGCAGGTGCTGCTCGAACTGGCTCGTCGTGGCGCCGTCGATCGTCCAGTGGCCGGTGTTGTGCGGGCGCATGGCGAGTTCGTTGATCAGGATGCGCTCGTCGTCGGTCTGGAACAGCTCCACCGCGAGCACACCCGTGACGCCGAGCTCCGTCGCGATCCGCACGGCGATGTCCTCGGCCATGTCGGCGATGCGTCCGGCGCTGTCGGGGGCGGGGGCGAAGACCTCGGCGCAGACGCCGTCGCGCTGCACGGTCTCGACGAGCGGCCAGGCGACGACCTCGCCGGAGGGGCGTCGGGCGACGGACTGGGCGAGCTCGCGGGTGAACGGCACGAGTTCCTCGACGAGCAGCGCCTGCTCGCCGCCGGCCTCGGCGACGGCGATGAACCAGTCGGCGACGTCGGCCGGGTCGGTGACCACTCGGACGCCCTTGCCGTCGTACCCGCCACGGGCGGTCTTCACGACGGCACGTCCACCGTGGTCGTCGAGGAACGCCTGCAGCTCGTCGGGGTCGTGCACGGCGGCCCAGTCCGGCACCGGCAGCCCGAGCTCGGACAGGCGCGTGCGCATGGTGATCTTGTCCTGCGCGACGGCGAGCGGCTCCGGGCCGGGGTGCACGGCGACGCCGGCGTCGACGAGGGCACGGAGGACGTCCTGCGGCACGTGCTCGTGGTCGAAGGTGACGACGTCGACGTCCCGCGCGAAGGCGAGCACGGTCGCGGCGTCGTGGTAGTCCCCCTCGGCGGTGGCCGCGATCACGGCCGACATGCCCGGGCCCTCGGCCAGCACCCGGAGGTCGAGACCGAGCTCGACCGCGGCCGGCACCATCATCCGTGCCAGCTGTCCCCCACCGATGACCCCGACGCGCAACGCCATGCTGTGTGTTCCTTCCGTCGTTCACACCGTCCGGCGAGAACGCGCTGTCTAGAATCGCTGTTCGGGTCGCCGTCCTGTGCGACCTGCGGGTCGGCCCTCGTGAGCACGACCAGCGACAACTCTACGGACCCGGGAGAGACCGTGCGGCGACTGGTGGCCCAACTGGCACGCTTCGGCGTCGTCGGCGCGGTGGGGTTCGTCGTCGACACCGGCATCTTCAACGTGCTGCGGGCGACGGTGCTCAGCCCGGACGAGGTCCACTCCGGGCCGTTCTGGGCGAAGGTCGTCTCGACGATCGTGGCCATCTTCGTCAACTGGATGGGCAACCGCTACTGGACCTTCCGCGAGCAGCGACGGGCGGTGGCCACGCGTGAGGGCATCGAGTTCGTCGTCGTGTCGCTCGGCGGCATGGTCATCTCGCTCGGCTGCCTGGGCATCTCGCACTACGTGCTCGGGCTGACCTCGGCGTTGGCGGACAACATCTCGGGCAACGTGATCGGACTCGTGCTCGGCACGGTGTTCCGCTTCTGGCTCTACAAGGTGTGGGTGTACCACCCCGAGCGCGGACACGACCGGGCCGTGCCCGCCGCCGAGACGACTGGTTCCACCGCCGGTTCCGAGGTCGTGGGCCAGTAGGCTCGACGCGCCACCGACACGGGTGGCGTCGCCGACCCCGGGAGTCCGCTCGATGCAGTCCGAACCGCACCCCGTCGTCTCGCGGAGCGAGGGGCTGTGGGTCGCCGTCCTGACGGCGGTGTTCGGGCTCTGGCTGGTGCTCTGGGCGATCGTCGTGCCGGCGTTCCAGGCGCCGGACGAGCCCGCACACCTCGACGCCGCCGTGCACGTCGCCACCGGGTCCGGTTGGCCGGCACCGGGGACGTTGCACGTGTCGAACGCCGTGCAGGCCGCGCAACGGGAACAGGTCGCCGGGGACTCCTCGACGTGGTCGACCGTGAGCGAGCTGCTCGCGGCGCACCCCGGCGACTCCACGACGGTCGACCAGATGACGCAGCACCCGCCGACGGCCTACGTGGTGGACGCCGTCGCGCTCCGCGTGCTGCACTACGGCTCGCTCCGATGGGACCACGCCCTCGTCGCGCTCCGACTGGTGGACGCGCTGCTCGTGACGCCGCTCGCGCTCCTCGCGTGGGCATCGGTCCGGCGGGTCACCCGGTCGCCGCGGGCGGGCCTGATGGGCGCACTCGCGCTGTTCGCGACGCCGCAGCTGGCGTCGATCGGGGCCTCCGTGACGAACGACGCCCTGACGTTCCTGCTCGGCGGCGTCGTGGTGTGGCTCGCGACGCGGCTCCTCACCGGGGACCTGCGGCGCCGGACGCTCGTCGGGCTCGGGGTCGCGCTCGGGCTGCTCGTCTGGACGAAGGGCACGGGGCTGCCGGCGGTGCCGTTCGTCGCGGTCGTGGCCCTCGTCGCCGGTGCGGGTGTCGTCCCGTTCCGCCGTCGCGTCCTCCGCGCCGCAGTCGCCCTCGGCGTCGCCGCGGTGATCGGCGCCTGGTGGTGGCTGCGCAACCTCTGGCTGTTCCGCACCCTGCAGCCGGACGGGTACGCCGCGATCCGACCCGACCGCCCGTTCCCCGACGGCCAGGGTCCATCGGTGCGGCACTTCCTCGACGTCAGCTGGGGCACCCTCGCCCGGACCTTCTGGGGCTCCCCGGGGCAGCGCGCGCAGGTGAGCATCGGCGACCTCCTCACGGCGGTCCTGACGCTCGTCGCGCTCGTCGTGCTCGTCGGCTGGGCGTTCCGCCGTGGCCGGACCCGGCGCACCGCCTGGACACTCGCCGTGTTCCCGGCGGTCCTGCTGCTCCTGCAGACGGCGAGCAGCGCGAAGGCCTACCTCGACACGACCGAGGTCGCGGGCACGCAGGGCCGCTACCTGTTCCCGGCGCTGCTCTGCCTCGTCGTGCTGAGCGCCGTGGCGTGGCGGCGGCTGCCCCTGCCCGGGCGCGGGACGGCCGTGCTGCCCCGGGTGTTGGCCGTGGCGCTCCCGGCCGTCGGGCTCTGGGGCCTCGCGGTCGCCGCCGGGTGGTTCTGGAACGCCGCGACCGGACCGCTCTCGGCCGCGAGCATCGCCCGCTACGAGTCGTGGGGCCCGGTGCCGTTCGCCGTGGTCGCCGTCGTGGCGGTGCTCGTCGCGGTCGGGCTGACCGGCGGCGTGCTGCGGGTGTGGGTCGCCCCGACCCGCAGCACGACGACCGAGGTCAGTTCCCCGACACCTTGACGACGTCGACCCGGCAGGCCTGGACCGGCGCGGACCGGATGTCCTGGCACGTCTGCTGGACGGTGAAGCTGTCCTCGAGCGTGCCGATCGCCGAGTAGTCCCGGTCCTTCGGGATGAGGGCGTTCGTGTAGTTCAGGAAGTACTGCACGCCCGACTTCTTGAGCAGTGCGACGAACGACGGGTCCTGGTAGTCGTACTCCTGGCCCGGTTCGCCGTACATCTGCGTGCCGGTGCGGAACGCGACGAGCGTGGCGTCCCGGGTGTTCGTCCCGAGGATCGTGCTGCCGGCCGGCAGCGTGTGGTTGGCCAGCAACAGGTCCGGGAGCGGTTCGTCCGGGGTGATGACCCCGCCGAACACCTGCCCGACGGGGATGCCCGACGGGCGCGTGCCCATCGTCGAGAACGGCGCCTTCACGCCGTTGACGTTCTGGCTGTACGCGGCGACGACCAGGACGGCGCACGCGGCCACGGCGACGACCTGCCGCACACGACGTCCCCGACGGGCCGCCCGCCAGAACGCGGGCAGGAGTGCCCCGGCGATCAGGACCGACCCGATGAAGAGCGGGAGGTAGTAGCGCGCGTTGCCGCCCTGCGTGTCCACCGTCGCGATCCCTGCGTACCCGAGCAGGTACACCCCGGAGAAGATGCCGACGATGCTCGCGAAGACGAACCGGCGGTAGTGCACGACGCCCGCCACGACCGCGCCGACGAAGACGACGCCGATCGCGAGCGCGAACGGTGCGAACGACCCGATGCGGTTGAAGTAGTAGGGCAACGCCTCGAGTCGCTGCTCGACGTAGTACCGCACCTTGCCGACGAGGGTCGTGGTGTGGCTCTCGGTCGGAGCGGCCTCGGCGCCCGGCTGCGGCACCGCGGGAAGCGTGCGCTCTGCCTCGAGGATCCCGGCGTCGTAGATCGACGGCGTCCGGTCCTCGTTCGGCGACACCGCGCGGGCGTTCGGCGGCGTCGCGATGCGGTACTCGTCGCCGTCGGTGCTCGACGTGTCGCTGAACTTGCCGGAGACGTTCACGGTCAGCGACGAGCCGACCTCGATGCCGCCGAACTTCACCGACAGGGCGATGACCCACGGCGCGGAGACGAGGACCACGGCGACGAGGGCGACGACGGGCAGCAGGACGGACCGGCGCTCGCGGGCCTCGGGGCGGTCCTGGAACCAGCGGACGACCGCCCACACCGGCACCACCACGAGGAACACCGGGACGAGGAACGCCTTCGTGAAGTACCCGAACGCGCACACGGCGCCGAGCAGCACCGCGGTGAGCACGATCCGTCGCACCGAGCCGTGCCAGGCGCGGTCGGCAGCGAGCAGGGCCCAGAGGAACACGAGGCACCACACGAGCACGAGGGTGTCCGGGGTCTGCAGGCTGACGTTCGCCATCAGGAGCGGAGCCGTCGCGGCGATCGACCACGCGGCGGTCCAGCCGTTGCCGGTCGTCCGGAGCAGCAGCCACGCCCCCATCGCCATCACGGCGACGCAGGACAGCGTGTTCACGATCGCGAAGGCCGTGGTCTGCCCGACGCCGACGGCGATGAACGGCGCCATCAGCCAGGACACCATCGGCGACCAGTAGCCGTTCACGGCGTCCGCCCAGTGCCACTCGGCGTACTGCTTCGCGATCGACATGTACGAGATGCCGTCGATGTTCGTCATCTCGAGCCGCGTGCGGAACGCGATCACGGCGACGAGCAGTGAGGCGACGAGGAGCAGTGCACCGTTCGCGAGCAGGGACACCCGCGACGGGCGCCGTCCCTCGTGGAAGGCCCCGAAGCGGCGTCGGTGCTCCACGGGAGCGTCGACGACCGGGTCCTCGGTCGTCACGGCGTCGTCGATCGTCATGCTGCTCCCCCGCGCGGTGTTCAGCGGCCCATGCCGCGGTAGGTGAAGCCGGCAGCCGTCCAGGCGTCGCGGTCGAGGCAGTTGCGCCCGTCGATCACGACGGGCGTCGCCACGAGCGAGGCGGCCACGGCCGGGTCGAGCTCGCGGAACTCGGTCCACTCGGTGAGGACGAGCACGAGGTCGGCGTCACGCAGGGCATCGGTCGCGCTCTCGGTGTAGTCGAGCTCGGGGTGCACGCGGCGCGCCGTGACGACGGCTTCCGGGTCGTACGCGGCGACCGAAGCGCCGAGGCCCAGCAGCCGGGCGGCGATGTCGAGTGCCGGCGAGTCACGGACGTCGTCGGAGTTCGGCTTGAAGGCCAGGCCGAGCACAGCGACGCGCTTGCCCGCGACGGCCCCGCCGAGGAGCTCCTGCGCGAGCTCGACGACGTGCGCGCGGCGACGGAGGTTCGTGGCGTCGACGTCGGCCAGGAAGGCCAGGGACTCCCCGACGCCGAGCTCGTCCGCCCGCGCCTGGAACGCCCGGATGTCCTTCGGCAGGCAGCCGCCGCCGAAGCCGAGGCCGGCATTGAGGAACTTGCGGCCGATGCGGGCGTCGTGGCCGATCGCGTCGGCGAGCGCCGTGACGTCGGCACCGGCGACCTCGGCGATCTCCGCCATCGAGTTGATGAACGAGATCTTCGTCGCGAGGAACGCGTTCGCGCTGATCTTCACGAGCTCGGCCGTGGGCAGGTTGACCACGAGCCGGGGCGTGCCGCTCGCCAGGGCCTCGGCGTAGACCTCGTCGAGGGCCTCGACCGCGGCCTGTCCGGCGTCGCCGTCGGGCACGCCGTAGACGAAGCGGTCCGGGCTGATCGTGTCCTGCACCGCGAAGCCCTCGCGGAGGAACTCGGGGTTCCAGACGAGCGTCGCACCGGGGACCGCCTCGGACACCTCGGCAGCGAGACGCGCGGCCGTGCCGACGGGGACCGTCGACTTGCCGACGACGAACTCGCCGGCGGCGAGGTGCGGCGTGAGCGCGGCGACGGCGGCGTCGACGTACGTGAGGTCCGCGGCGCCGGTCGGCCCCTGCGGCGTGCCGACGGCGAGGAAGTGCACGCGCGCACCGGCGACCTCGGCCATGTCGGTGGTGAAGCGGATGCGGCCGGAGGCCAGCGCCGACCGCAGGATCTCGGGGAGACCGGGCTCGAAGAAGGGAGCCTCACCCGCGGCGAGCCGCTCGATCTTGACCGGGTCGACGTCGACTGCGACGACTTCGTGCCCGAGCTTGGCCATGGAGGCGGCGTGCACGGCACCGAGGTAACCGCAGCCGATGACAGAGATACGCACGGGAAGACGGTACCGGAACCTCGGCGCGGTTCTCGTCCGCACCGCCCGCTGTCGAGACATCGTCAGGGTCTGACGTCGCCCCATCGCGGTCGATCCGCCCCGCCGACGATCTCGTCCCAGTCGGGTTCGCGGTGCCGTCGCCGGGCCTCGTGCGCCTCGACGAGGTCGTGCAGGACCGCCACGACGAGGTCCGCGTGCGGCACGTCGCCGAGCACCAGGGCCGGCTCGTCGCCGGGGAACACGAGGACGTCGCCGGACCGGAAGACCCCCTGCAGGCCGCGGCGACGCACCGTCACGTCGTAGCCCCGCGAGTGCAGGAGCTCCCGCCGGGTGCGCGTGCCGAGTCCGTGCACGACGACGAGGCGCCTGGTGGTCACCACGTAGCGCTCCGACATCCAGCGGAACAGCGGCATCGCGCCGCCGAGGAACACGAGGACCACCACGAGACCGGCGACGACCGCGTTCAGCCAGGCGAGCTGCGCCCGGAACACCCCGAAGCCGAACCCGCCGGCGAGCATGACGAGCACCACGAACACCGCGGGGCGCACGAGCCGGCGAGCGTGCGGGCGCAGCCGCGCGACCACGCGTTCGGGCGGCGGCTCGTCGGTCATGCCGTCATGCATACCGCAGGTGGGTGACGTCCCCCACGGCGACGCCCCTGGAGACGCCCGCTCGATCCCGGATCGTGATCCGGCCGTCGTCGTCGATGCCGGTCGCGTCCCCCTCCGAGGTGGTGCCGTCCGGCAGCTCGAGGCGCACCCGCTGCCCGATCGTGCCGCAGGCCGACCGGACGTGGGACCGGACCCCGTCCGCGGCCGCACCGCCGGCGACCAGGGCGACCACGGCCTCCTGGACCGCGCGGAGGAACGCGGACAGCACACGGTCGGCGAGGTCCGGTGCCGAGCCCGTCGCGCCGGCGACCGCGAGCGAGGTCGCCGTCGGCGTCGGCAGCCGGTCGGCGGGGATGGTCAGGTTCACGCCGGCGCCGACGACGACGCTGCCGTCGGCGGCGACCTGGCAGAGGATGCCGCAGACCTTGCGGCCGTCGATCTGGACGTCGTTGGGCCACTTCACCGCGACACGCTCCGGACCGTGCAGCACGGCGACGATCGCGTCGCGCATCGCGGCGCCGGCGACGAGCGGCAGCCACCCGCGGTCGCGGTCGTCGAGGTCCGCGCGGACGAGCACGCTCGCCGCGAGCGTCTGGCCGGCGGGCGCCGACCAGGTCCGGTCAAGGCGGCCGCGACCCGCGGTCTGGTCGAGCGTCGCCACGACGCTGCCGTGCGGCTGCGTCGTCGCGAGGGCGAGCAGGTCGGCGTTCGTCGACCCGGTCGTCACCGGCTCGGTGAGCACCGCGCCCGCGGCCTCGACGACGGTTCGGCTCAGCGGGAACGTCGACGACGCAGGTGTGGACATGCAGCAAATCTACGGGCAGGAACCGTGGGGGTCCTCCAACCGACCCCGCCGTCGCCGCCGGTAGGGTGAGCGGGTGACCCCAGGAGACACCCCCGATCTCTCGACGACGGCCGGCCGGCTCGCCGACCTCCGCGAGCGGTACCACGAAGCAGTGACCGCCGCGGGCGAGGCCGCCATCGCGAAGCAGCACGCCAAGGGCAAGACCACGGCGCGCGAACGCATCGAGCAGCTGCTCGACGAGAACTCCTTCGTGGAGCTCGACGAGTTCGTCCGCCACCGCACCCACGCCTTCGGCATGGAGTCGAAGCGGCCCTACGGCGACGCGGTCGTCACCGGCTTCGGCACCATCCACGGCCGCAACGTCGCCGTGTACGCGCAGGACTTCACCGTCTTCGGCGGCTCCCTCGGCGAGGTCGCCGGCGAGAAGATCATCAAGGTGATGGAGCACGCGCTGAAGACCGGCGTGCCGATCATCGGCATCCTCGACTCCGGCGGCGCCCGCATCCAGGAAGGCGTCGTCGCCCTCGGCAAGTACGGCGAGATCTTCCGCCTCAACACCCAGGCCTCCGGCGTCATCCCGCAGATCTCGATCGTGATGGGCCCGGCAGCGGGCGGTGCGGTGTACTCCCCCGCCCTCACCGACTTCGTGATCATGGTCGACAAGACCAGCCACATGTTCGTCACCGGCCCCGACGTCATCAAGACCGTCACCGGCGAGGACGTCGGCTTCGAGGAGCTCGGGGGCGCGCAGACGCACAACGCGATCTCCGGCGTCGCGCACTACCTCGCCGAGGACGAGTCCGACGCGCTCGACTACGCCCGCTCGCTCATCGGCTTCCTGCCGGACAACAACCTGTCCGACGCGCCGGCCTACGACGTCGCGCCCGAGCTCGAGACGACCGACGCCGACCGCGAGCTCGACGTCGTCATCCCGGACTCCACGAACCAGCCGTACGACGTGACGACGATCATCGAGCACATCGTCGACGACGGCGAGTTCCTCGAGGTCCAGCCGCTCTTCGCGCCGAACATCCTCATCGGCTTCGGTCGGGTCGAGGGCCGCACGGTCGGCATCATCGCGAACCAGCCGCAGGCGATGGCCGGCACGCTGAACATCGACGCCGGCGAGAAGGCCGCGCGCTTCGTCCGGTTCTGCGACGCGTTCGGCATCCCGATCCTCACCCTCGTCGACGTGCCCGGCTACCTGCCCGGCACCGACCAGGAGTGGACCGGTGTCATCCGCCGGGGCGCCAAGCTCCTGTACGCCTACGCCGAGGCCACCGTGCCGCTCGTCACCGTCATCACCCGCAAGGCGTACGGCGGCGCGTACATCGTCATGGGCTCGAAGCAGCTCGGTGCCGACATCAACCTCGCGTGGCCGACCGCCGAGATCGCCGTGATGGGTGGCCAGGGCGCCGTCAACATCCTGTACCGCGCCGAGATCAAGCGCGCCGAGGAGTCCGGCGAGGACGTCGCGGCCGTCCGTGCGAAGCTCGCGAACGAGTACACGTACAACGTCGCGTCCCCGTACCTCGCCGCCGAGCGCGGCGAGCTCGACGGGATCATCCAGCCGCACGCGACGCGCGTCTCGGTCGTCAAGGCGCTGCGGGCCCTCCGGGGCAAGCGCGCGACGCTGCCGCCCAAGAAGCACGGGAACATCCCGCTGTGACGGGCGCACGCTGATGGGCCGCCACGCAGCCGTGGTCCCTGCGGTCCCCGTCGACCAGGCGGTCGCGGCGGCCGCCGACGTCCGTGTCGTCTCCGGCGAGCCCACGCCGGAGGAGCTCGCCGCCGTCATCGCCGTCCTGCAGCGTCAGGCGGACGAGGCAGCGTCGCTCGGCCGTCCCGAGGTCACCGTGTCGCCGCGCTCGGGGTGGGACGTGTCCGCCCGGGGCCTCCGTCGACCGCTCGAGCACGGTGCCGGCGCCTGGAGCCGATCGCTCCGCTGAGCCGCTCCGGGGGCTTGCGGGTGCCGCACGGTGCGGGCGACCATGTACCCCTGGGTACCGGGCGGTCTCGGCGCCCCGACCGCGGGATTCCCGGTCGGTCTCCCCGCAGACGGGGGACAGCAGGGGCCGAGGGCGGCGGAAATGGCCGATTTTGTCCCCCATAATGACGACTGACAGAGCGTTCGGCTGCGGGCATAGTAGTTCGTGTTCGGTGTCCTTCAACGAAGAACATCGCAGGTCGGTGGCCGACTAGGGTACGAAGCCACCTACCAGCTACGAGTCAGGGCGATATTCGGGTTGTCGCTCAGACTCGGGTCGTGAACGGGCCGGTCGGTATCCGACCGGCCCGTTCCCCGTTTCCGGGCGCTGTCGTCCGCGCGGGCGCCGACGACGTTCGGTGTCGGTCCGCCTCAGACGGTCTCGTGCCGCGGGATCTCGAGCCACACGACGACGGACTCGTCCTCGTCGCCGTCCTCGTCGTCCATCCCCGCCCCGAGCGCCGCCGACTCGCTCGCCGCGAGGTCGAGCCGCAGCCCCACGACGGTCACGGCGGACTCGGACCCCTCGGGGACGGTCCGGATGATCACGTTGTCGGCCTCCCGCGCCTGGCGCAGGGCCTCGGCGATGCGGGCGTGCACGCGGCGCAGGTCGTCGATCTCGAGGTCGTCGAGACCGCCGTCGTCGTGCAGCTGCACCGTGGCGCCACGACGACGGAGGCGCATGACCTCGTCGCGGACGTCCTCCGACAGCAGCGACCGGCCCCGGATCTCGTCGCGGATGGCCTGTTCGAGGTGCAGGCACTCGGCACGCTCGGCGTCGTCCAGGTCACCGCCGGTCTCGATGATCCGCTGGAGCATCGGCAGCGCCATCCGCGTCGTCTGGCTGAGCCGGAACTGCCGCTCGAAGACGTGGGCGTCCTGCGCCGCCTGCCAGTCGGCGGTCTCCTGCTCGGCGCGGACGAAGTCGCGCGTGACACGGGTGGCCCGACTCATCGCGGCCGTGAGGCCGGTGGCGATCACCACCCAGACCACACTGCCGAGCACGCCGAGCGAGCCGAGCGCCCCGAGTCCGGCCCACGCGACGGCGTGCACGGTGAGGAACCCGACACCGACCCAGGCGAACGCGACGCGCGCGCGCACGACGAGGACGACCATCAGCGTGCCGACCGCGGCGATCCACCACGTGCCGTTCCCCGGGCCGGCGGTCAGGTCGACCGTGGGCGAGGCGACGACGGGCAGCACCACGGCCGTCGCGAGCGCGAAGCACGTCGCCCAGACCGGGAGCGGCCGGCCGGGCACGAACACCGCCACACCGGTCGCCGCGGCGTAGAGGACCATGCACGCGACGACCGGCCCGATCTGGGCGGCTCCGGGGAGCGTCGTCGCAGCGAGGACGAGGTGGTACACGGAGAAGAGCGTCGCGAGCCCGATCGCGACCCCGGCCGGGAGTGAGGCCTTCACCGGTGCTCCCCCGCCGCCGGCGCCCAGTCGAGGAGCACACGGGTGCCCGCTCCCGGCGCGGTGACGATCTCGGCGGCGCCCCCGGCGGCGACCACCCGCTCCACGATCGAACGACGGACGCCGAGTCGCTCGGCGGGGATCCCCGCGATGTCGAAGCCGGCACCGTCGTCCCCGACCTCGACGTGGACGCCGGCACCGCGCTGCTCGACGACGATCCACCGGTCGACCTCGGCCGGACCGGCGTGCTGCACGCTGTTCACCGCGGCCTGGACGGCCGCCGAGGCGACGGCGTCCGCGACGATCGCGGGCACCCGGATCGACCCGACGTGCCCACGGTCGACCCGCACCGGCGCCGCGAGCGCACCGACGGCGTCGGAGATGCGGGTCCGCAGGTCGACGAGGGAGACCGGAGGTGCGTCCCCGGGGCCGTCCGCCGCCGCGGCCTCGAGGTGGTCGATGGCGTTCCGGGCCATCCGCGCGGCGAGCATCTCGGCGTCGCGGGTGTCGGCCCGGGCGGCGGAGAGGAGCGTCGTGAGCACGCTGTCGTGGACGATCGCGTCGACCTGGACCCGCTCGACCTCGGTGGCGTGCTCGCGGATCGCGTGCGAGTACCGCCGGACCGCCGTGGCCTGCGCGGCGTCGACGGCTGCCGCTGCACGGCGGAGCACGATCACGATGATGAGGGCGGCCCCGCTGAGGATCGCCGTGTAGAAGCCGTTCAGCAACGCCCCGACACCCGCGTCGCCGCCCAGCGGGGTGAACCGGATGGCCACGTACACGGCCGGCACGAGGGCGGTGTAGACGGACGCCCGCCACGGGGCGAAGCCCATCGCGGCCGCGGTCGACCCCACGGTGCAGAGCCACCAGGGCCACGGTGCCTGGTCGGACGGGATCGGCTCCTGCACGGTCAACGGCCAGGTGACGAGGGCGACGAGGAACACCAGGGCGCACACGATCTGCGCGATCTGTGCCAGGCGCCTCGCGAAGACGGACGCCCCGACGAAGAGGAACGACGCGGCGAGCGCCAACGCGACGACGGGACCCCACACCGGGTCGAGGTACGGCAGCTGCGACAGCACCGCGGGCACGGTCGTCGCACCGAAGCCGAGTGCGGCCACGGCGAGGAGGATCGCGAACGCGCGCTCGACGGACGCCTGGGTGATGGACGCGCGGACGCTCCGCGCGGGATCGGCCCCGAACGGCGCGGGTTCGATCCGCCCGGCCGCGGTCCGGGCGGCCGTAGCCCCGGCCCCGGCCCCGGCCCCGGCCCCGGGCGCAGCGTCAGCCGCCGTCATGCTGCTCAGCGGCCGTCGCCGTCGGGGTCGATGCCCGAGTCGAGCCCCGGCAGGATGCCGTCCTCGACCGCACGACGGAGGAGGTCGACCTTCGTCGGTGCCGGCCGACCGACCTCGACGTACTTCACACGGATGCGGTCGAGGTACTCGCGGGCGGTGGAGTAGCCGATGCCGAGCTGCTGCGCGGCGAGCTTGAGCGGCAGGCCCGAGGCGTAGAGGTGCAGGATCTCGCGTTCGCGGCGTCCGAGCTGCGCCTTCGCGAAGTCCCGGTCGGCGTCGATCGCGCTGGCCCACTCGAGGTTGTTGAGCACGTCCCCGCGGGCGACGGTGGCGACGGCGGCCATCACGGTCTTCGTCGCCGAGGACTTCGGGATGACGCCGGCCGCCCCTGCGGCCAGTGCCTCGCGGACGTTCGCGACGCGGTCGGCGATCGAGTGCACGAGCACGGCGGAACCGGTGCCCTGCACACCCTTCACGTTCGCGGTCACGGTCGAGCCGTCGCCGAGGGACAGGTCGAGGACGACGACGTCGACCTCACGCCCACCGAGGTTCTCGATGTACTCGGACACGCTCGCGGCGGTCAGCACCACCTCGAACCCCTCGTTCTGGCAGGCTGCCTGGATCCCGAGCCGCACGGACTCGTGGTCGTCGACGATCGCGACACGGACGGGCCTGGTCGCCAGTCCGGTCGTTCCGGTTGTGGTCGTGTCTGTTGCCACGGTGGCCTCTCTGGTCGATGCGCTCCCCGGCCCCTGAAACCGGTTCGCCATCAACGACCAAGGATACCCAGGTCGGACTCAGGCAGCGGCGCGACGCGGTCGTGACACGGCCGGTCGTCGTGCGCTCGGACACGCGTCGCGCAAATCGGCCAGGTCGGCGCGGCGCCCGCGCGACCGCCGTCGAGCGCGCGCCCGCCGCCCTGGAGGTGACCCGCGGTCGACGTCAGGCGACGGGCACCAGGCGCGCCACGGCCTCGAGGTGGTGGGTGTGCGGGAAGAGGTCGAAGGCGCGCAGTGCCTCCAGGCGGTACCCGAGGTCCGCGAACGTCGCGACGTCGCGCGCCAACGCGACCGGGTCGCAGGCGACGTAGACGACCTGCGCCGGCTGGAGGGCCGCGATCTGCACGACGACCTCGCGCCCGGCACCCGAGCGCGGCGGGTCGAGCACGATCGTCCCGGCGCGGTGCCGCTGCCGCTCGCCGGCGGACAGGGTCGAGACGGTGCGCTGCAGCCAGCGGTCGACGCGGCCGGTCTCGGCGCGGGCGCCGATCCACTCGGACAGGTTCTCCTGCGCGTGCTCGGTGGCGCGCTCCGAGCTCTCGACGCTGGTGAGCTTGGCGCGCGGCCCGACGAGGTCGCCGAGCGCGGCGCCGAGCAGGCCGACACCGCCGTAGAGGTCGAGGTGCTGCCCCTCGGGGTCGAGCCGGTCGCGGTCGACGAGGTCCTGCACGGCCGCGGTCAGCACGGCCGGAGCCGCACGGTGGACCTGCCAGAAGCCGTTGTCGTCGACCGAGAACGAACGCTCCCCCACGACCTCGGTCACGACGGTCGGCTTCTGCTCGTCGATGACGAGTCGCGCACCCTCGGAGCCGCTCGGCGCGAGGACGTCGACCACGGACGCGCCGGGCATCGCGCCGCGGCCGAGCGGGGCGCTCTCCTGCACGACCCGGCTCGCGAGCGGGAGGGACGCGACGGGCACGACGGTGTGCGACCGGGCCGCGAAGGGGCCGGCGGTGCCGTCCTCGTCGACGTGCAGGCGGACGCGGGTGCGCCAGCCGGTGCCGTTCGACTCGTCGTCGCCGGGGGCTGCCTCGACCACGACGTCGTGGCCGAGCACGGCAGCGAGGTCCGTGCGGGCGAAGCGCGCGAAGGAGTCGACGAGGACGTCGTGCTTCAGCGTGCGCTGGTGGCCGAGGGCGATGTGCCCGAACTCGGCACCGCCGGCGCGGACGGCCGGGTCGCGGTCGAGGGCGGCCTCGGGCCAGACGTGGTCGACGCGGTGCTCGCTCGGCGTCTCGACCGAAACGGTGTCGGCACGCCAGAACGACTTCTTCCGGTCCTCGGTCACACGGGCGGTCACCCGTTCGCCGGGGATCGCGTCCGACACGAACACCACCCGCCCCTCGTGCCGTGCCACCGAGATGCCGCCGTGGGCGATCCCGGTGACGTCGAGGTCGAGCAGCGTTCCGACGGATTCACCCATGGTTCGATGTTCCCATGCGTCTGTACCTCGCGAGTACCTCCCCCGCCCGCCGCGCCCTCCTCGCCCAGACCGGGATCGAGCCGGTGCTCGTCGCGCCGGGGGTCGACGAGGACGCCGCGGTCGCCGCGGCCGCCACGTCGCTCGGCCGCGACCTGACCGGGCCGGAGCTGGTGGCGATGCTCGCGGTCGCCAAGGCCTCGGCCGTCGCGGACGCCCCGGTCGACGGCTCCCCGGTCGACGGCTTCGTGTTCGGCGGGGACTCCGCGTTCGAGGTCGACGGCGTGCTGTACGGCAAGCCCCACGACCCGGAGGTCGCGCGGGACCGGTGGCGCCAGATGCTCGCCGCCGGCGGCGGCACGCTCTGGAGCGGGCACTGCGTCGTGGACCGGCGCCGCGCCGCGGACGCACCCGACGCCCTGGACGCACCCGACGTCCTGGACGCACCCGACGTCCTGGACGCACCCGATCCGGGGCCTGGAGGCGCGGGTCGGGCCGGCACCGTGCCTCCCGTCCGTACCGTGGACGCGTCGGGCGGCGGGCCGCTCGGCGCTGCTGCCTTCGTCGCGGGCGTCGCGCCCGGCGGGTCGGCGATGGTCGCCGACGGCGACCAGGTGGTGGCGGTCGACAGCGCCGTGCTCACCTTCGCCGACGACATGTCGCCCGCGGAGATCGACGCGTACGTCGCCACCGGCGAACCGCTCGAGGTCGCCGGGGCGTTCACCATCGACGGTCGGGCCGCCGCCTACATCACCCGGATCGACGGCGCACCGTCCGCGGTGGTCGGGCTCTCGCTCCCGGTGCTGCGCGCGATGCTGCTGCGGGGGTTCGGCATCGCGTGGCACGACCTCTGGGCACTGTAGACATCCACACTTCTTCGCCACTGTTCTTTGTGGGTGCCAGTCAATTCGCGCCCTTGCCGCACGAATACGCTGACTTACCATGCCCCGTATCAGCAAGGTCCTCATCGCGAACCGCGGCGAGATCGCCGTCCGCATCATCCGCGCGGCCCGCGACGCAGGCAAGGCATCGGTCGCGGTCTACGCCGACCAGGACCGTGACGCCCTCCACGCACGCCTCGCCGACGAGGCCCACGCGCTGAACGGCACCACGAGCGCCGACACCTACCTCGTCATCGACAAGATCATCTCGGTCGCCCGACGCTCCGGCGCCGACGCCGTGCACCCGGGTTACGGGTTCCTCGCCGAGAACGCCGACTTCGCCCGCGCCGTCATCGACGCCGGGCTGACCTGGATCGGCCCCTCGCCGGAGTCGATCGAGCGCCTGGGCGACAAGGTCTCCGCGCGGCACGTGGCCGAGAAGGTCGGCGCGCCGCTCGCGCCCGGCACGATCGAGCCCGTGCAGGACGTCTCCGAGGTCTTCGACTTCGTCGACCAGGTCGGACTGCCCGTCGCGATCAAGGCGGCGTTCGGTGGTGGCGGCCGTGGTCTCAAGGTCGTCCGTTCGCGCGAGCAGGTGGAAGAGCTCTTCGAGTCGGCGACGCGCGAGGCCATCGCGGCGTTCGGCCGCGGCGAGTGCTTCGTCGAGAAGTACCTCGACAAGCCGCGCCACGTCGAGACCCAGTGCCTCGCCGACGAGCACGGCAACGTGGTCATCGTCTCGACGCGCGACTGCTCGCTGCAGCGTCGGCACCAGAAGCTCGTCGAGGAAGCGCCCGCGCCCTACCTGACGGCGTCGCAGGAGGAACGGCTGTACGAGTCGTCGAAGGCGATCCTGCGCGAGGTCGGCTACGTCGGTGCCGGCACGTGCGAGTTCCTCATCGGCGCCGACGGCACCGTCTCGTTCCTCGAGGTGAACACCCGCCTGCAGGTCGAACACTGCGTCTCCGAAGAGGTCACCGGCATCGACCTCGTCCGCGAGCAGTTCCGCATCGCCGAGGGCGGCGTGCTCGACTACTCCGACCCGGTCGCGCGGGGGCACTCGTTCGAGTTCCGCATCAACGGCGAGGACCCGGGTCGCAACTTCTTCCCGGCGCCGGGCCCCGTGCACGCGTTCCACGCGCCGTCCGGCCCCGGTGTCCGCGTCGACTCCGGCGTCGTCTCGGGCGACGTCGTCTCCGGCTCGTTCGACTCCATGCTCGCGAAGCTCATCGTCACCGGAGCCACGCGCGCCGAGGCGCTCGAGCGGTCGCGTCGTGCCCTCGCCGAGTTCGAGGTCACCGGCCTGCCGACCGTGCTGCCGTTCCACCGTGCGGTCGTGTCGGACCCGGCGTTCGCGACGCCCGACGAGACCCCGTTCAGCATCTACACGCAGTGGATCGAGACCGACTTCGTCAACGAGATCCCGGCGTGGAGCGGCTCCCCCGAGGAGCTCCCCGCACCGGCAGCCCGCGAGAGCGTGGTCGTCGAGGTGCAGGGCAAGCGCATCGAGGTCACCATGCCGTCGATCGTCGCCGGTGGCGCCGCCGGTGCTGCCGGCCGTCGTCCGGCCGGGCCGTCCGCTCCGCCGAAGCGCCGGTCGTCCGGGGTCCGTGGCGGCCTGGCGTCGTCCGGCTCCGTGACGTCCCCGATGCAGGCCACCGTGGTGAAGCTCGCGGTCGCCGAGGGTGACACCGTGGTGAAGGGCGACCTGCTCGTCGTGCTCGAGGCCATGAAGATGGAGCAGCCCGTCGCTGCCCCGCGTGACGGTGTCGTCACGGGGCTGAACGCCCCCGTCGGCCAGACGATCTCGTCCGGCCACGTGCTGCTCGAGCTCGCGTAGGCGGCTGCGCCGCGCGCCGCGCCGCCGCTTCGAACCACGAATCCGACATCGAACCACCGCGCCTGGTCGGTTCGATGTCGGATTCGTGGTTCCACACCGGGGGCCGCTCACCACGCGGGCGTCGTTCGGACGCCCCGCCGGACCGGGAGACCTGCCGCCGCCAGCATCGCCGGGAACGCGCCGCCGGGCACGACGTCACGCCAGATCGGCCGGATGACGCGGCGTACGTCGTCCAGCGCGCGCAGCCGATCTTCCCGCACCTTCTCCGCGATGACGACTTCTTCGACGGAGCGGCCGTTGCGCATCCCGGCGTCCCGGTACTTCACGAGACCGTCGAACTCGACGATCACGCCCTGGTCCGGGAACCAGAAGTCGACCCTGCCGATGACACCGCGGTCGTCGCGGAACTCGTGCTGTTGGACCGGCGCCGGACACCCGACATCGCGCATCACGAGCAGAGCGACGCTCTCCCCCGCCGACTCCGAGGCGCCCGCCGCCAACTCCAGCACCGAACGTGCTCGTCGCCCTGCGCGAACCGGGCCGCGTGCCGCCAACTCGTCCTCGATCGCATCGTGCTGCACGCCACGTCGGAGCGCCGCGTCCGCCACCGCGAGTGCTCGGCCACGGTCGTACCGCAGCGCGATGTCCACGACCGTGTCGACCAAGGTCGTGACGGGCAGCCCTCCGACGACGACCGGCACCACGTGTCGTTGGGCCGACGCGGCCTTGTCCGCGAACCTCGTGCGCTGCGCGGTCCGACGCACTGGATCGAGCACGGTCACGCGTTCCGGCACCGGCTGGATCCACGGCAGTCCGTGCGCGATCGCGGCGGAGGCATGCGACACGACGGCACGAGTCGTGACGGCGTGCACCGCCGCCGCACGAGCGAGGTGCTGCTCCCAGGCGGTCGCGCGCTCCCAGTCCTCGCGGTGGACGAAGGCGCCGTGGCCGACGCGGATCAACTGCCCGTCGCGCAACGCTCGCTGCTGCGCGCGGGCCGCGGCCGGGTCGGGGTGCACGGGGACGACGACGGGGACCACCATGGTCCGAGCCTGTCCGGGCTCGGGTCGTGCCCGGTGCCCGACGCTCGATCTGTGGAGAAGTCACGTGCTCACAACTCGCACGCGCGCAAACGTCGAACCACGTTTCCGACGTCGAACCAGCGGCACGAGCTGGTTCGATGTCGGAAACCTGGTTCGACGCGCGGTGAGCCGCCAGCGCCGCCAGAGCCGCCAACGCCGCCGGCGCCCCCAGCGCCGCACGGCGCGCCGCCGGCGCGGGCGGCGCGCCGGCGCGGCCGCGCCTACGACACCAGGGGGCGGATGTCGGCGGCGAGGGCGTCGACGAGCGACTGCGCCTCGGCGGGGGTCGCCGCGACGGTGTCGATGTAGACCTTCACCTTCGGCTCGGTCCCGCTCGGCCGGACGATCACGCGGGCGTCACCCGTCAGGTCGTAGCGGAGGATGTCCGACGGCGGGAAGCCCTCGACACCCCCGGCGTAGTCCGTCACCGACAGCACCGACAGCCCGCCCAGCGTCGTCGGCGGCGTCGACCGCAGGGACGCCATGATCGAGCCGATCCGGGAGAGGTCGTCCACCCGGGTCGCCACCTGTCCGGACGCGAACGCCCCGAACTCGGCCGCGAAGGCGTCGAGCTGCCCGGCGATCGACGACCCCGAGGCAGCCAGGTCCGCGGCGAGGGACAGCAGGGACAGCGCCGCCGAGATGCCGTCCTTGTCGCGGACGACCTCCGGGTCGACCAGGTAGCCGAGCGCTTCCTCGTACCCGAACAGCAGCCCGGGGACGCGGGAGACCCACTTGAAGCCGGTGAGGGTGTCGCGGTACTCCAGCCCGTGCCGCGCCGCGACCCGTGCGAGCGCCGGCGAGGACACGATCGACGCTGCGAGCGTTCCCTGCACACCGTCGTCGGACGCCCGGGCGGCAGCGCGCCACCCGAGGAGCCAGCCGACCTCGTTGCCCGAGAGCCTGCGGAAGGAACCGTCGCCGTCCGGGATCGCCAGCGCCAGCCGATCGGCGTCCGGGTCGTTCGCGATGACGAGGTCCGCACCGACAGCGACCCCGCGGGCGATCGACAGGTCCATCGCCCCCGGTTCCTCGGGGTTGGGGAACGACACCGTCGGGAACGCCCCGTCCGGCTCGATCTGCTCGGGCACGGTCACCGGCACGGCGAACCCGGCCGCTTCGAACACCGCGCGGGCGGTCTCCCACCCGACGCCGTGCATGGCCGTGTAGACGACCTTCGGCTGCGCGTCCGGAGCGAGCCCGGGCGCTGCCACCGTCGCCGCGGTGGCGGACACGTAGGCGCCGAGCAGCTCGGACGTGGCGACGGTGTAGTCGGTGGCACGGCGCAGGTCCGCGATCGAGCCCGCGGCGACGGCGACGATCGCGGCGGCGATGTCGGCGTCGACGGGCGGGACGATCTGCGACCCCTCGTCGTCCTCGCCGAGGTAGACCTTGTAGCCGTTGTCCCGCGGCGGGTTGTGGCTCGCGGTCACCATCACCCCGGCACCGACGTCGAGGTGCCGCACGGCGAAGGCCAGCACGGGCGTGGGGAGCGCCGACGGCAGCAGGGTGACCTCGAGCCCGAGGCCGCGCATGACCTCGGCGGAGTCTCGGGCGAAGACGTCCGAGTTCACCCGGCCGTCGTACCCGATGACGACGCTGCGTCGACGCCCGGTGTCGATGAGGAAGCGCGCGAGTCCCGCGGCGGCCTGGGTCACGACGACCCGGTTCATCCGGAGCGGTCCGTACCCGAGTTCGGCGCGGAGGCCGGCGGTGCCGAACGCCAGGCGCCCGGCGAACCGCGCGGCGAGGTCCTGCACGGCTGGACCGTCGCCGGTCGCCGCCGCGTCGATCGCCGCATCGAGCGAGGAACGGGTCTCGGGGTCCGGGTCCTGCGCGCTCCAGGCACGAGCAGCAGCGAGCACGCCGTCGACGTCGAGCTTCACGACGCGGAGCCCAGCGCGGTCACCACGCGGGCGAGCAGGTCGGCGATCACCGGCTCGGCCTCGCGCCCGGCCTCGAGCACCTCGGCGTGCGACAGCGGCGTCTTCTGGATGCCGGCGGCGAGGTTCGTGATGAGCGAGAAGCCGAGGACCTCCATGCCGGCCTGCCGCGCCGCGATGGCCTCGAGCGCGGTGGACATGCCGACGATGTGCCCGCCGATGGTCTTCGCCATCTGGACCTCGGCCGGCGTCTCGTAGTGCGGACCGCGGAACTGGGTGTAGACGCCCTCGTCGAGCGAGGGGTCCACGCTGAGAGCGACCGACCGGAGCCGCGCCGAGTACAGGTCGGTGAGGTCGACGAACGTGGCGCCCTCGAGCGGGCTGTCCGCGGTGAGGTTGATGTGGTCGCTGATGAGGACGGGCGTGCCGGGCGTCCAGTGCTCCTTGATGCCCCCGGCGCCGTTCGTCAGGACCATGATCGAGGCGCCGGTCGCCGCCGCGGTCCGGACGCTGTGCACGACCCGACGGACCCCGTGGCCCTCGTAGTAGTGCGTGCGCGCACCGATGACCAGCGCGTGCCGGCCGTCGGCGAGACGGATCGAGCGGACCGTACCGGAGTGCCCGGGGACGGCCGAGGCGCTGAAGCCGGGGACCTCGGACGCGGGGATCTCGGACACGGTCTCGCCGATGAGGTCCGCGGCCTTCCCCCACCCGGACCCGAGGGTCAGGGCGATGTCGTGGCGCTCGATGCCGGACTTCGAGGCGATGACCTCTGCGGCGTCACGCGCGACCTCGAACGGGTCGGCGGCGGGGTCGTTCAGCGGGTTCTCCGTGCTCATGCCCCAACTCTAGAGGCCACGGAACCGGCGTCAGTGTTCGCCGAGCGCCCGGTCCACCGCGGCCGTGATCTCGGCCTGGTCGAAGTGGTTCCGGATCACGATGACCTCGGCGTAGGTGGACCCGATCGCCTCGACGAACTCCTGGCTGGTGAGGATCACGTTCGCGTCGTCGGACACCTTCTGCACGGACGCGACGTCGGCCGCCACGACGGACGCGGTCAGCCCGAGCGCCGCGAGGGCCTTCTCGGCGTTCACCTTGAGGATCGCGCTGGAACCGATGCCCGCGCCGCAGATGGTGACGATCTTCATGCGGTGACCCCCATGATCGCGCGGACCTCGTCCGCGGTGGCGGCATCGGCGATCCGACCGGTCACCGAGGCGTCGTTGAACAGGTTCGCGATCTCCCCGATCGACTCGAGGTGGGTGCCGACCCCGGCGACCGCGAGCCCGAGCACCACACGCACGGGGTCGTTGTGCGGGTGCCCGAACGACACCGGCGCGTCGAGCGTCACGACGGACAGCCCGTCACGCAGCACCGCGGGCCCCGGCCGGGCGTGCGCGAACGCCAGCCCGGGCGAGATGACGATGTACGGCCCGTGTTCCTCGACCAGGCCGATCATGGCGTCGGTGTACGGCTCGGTGGCCGCTCCCGACGACACGAGGGCACCGCCGGCCAGCCGGAGCGCGTCGCGCCACGAGGACGCGGTCGCCCCGAGCACGACGGCGGAGTCCGGCAGCGGCGGCAGTGGCATGCGTCAGGCCTCCTGGTGGCCGGCCGTGATGGTGGCGATGATCTCTTCGCGGTCCTCGAGCGGCAGGAACGAGCCGAGCGCCGCGTTGATCTGGAACGCCGCGAGGTCGTCGAGGTCGTAGCCGAACGTGCCCGCGAGCAGCGCGAGCTCCTTCGAGAGCGAGGTGTCGCTCATCAGGCGGTTGTCGGTGTTCACCGTGACCCGGAAGCCGAGCTGGTAGAGCACGTCGAAGGGGTGGTCGGCGAGGTCGTCGCCCCACGCCGCGACGGCCCCGGTCTGCAGGTTCGACGACGGCGAGACCTCGAGCGGGATCTCACGGTCGCGCACCCACGAGGCGACCTCGCCGAGGGAGGCGAGCGTCGAGCCGTCACCGGCGTCGGACAGGACGACGTCCTCGAAGATGCGGACGCCGTGGCCGAGGCGCAGTGCCCGCCCGTCGACGAGCGCGGAGCGGATCGAGGCGAGCCCGTCGGCCTCGCCCGCGTGCACCGTCACGGGGAAGAGCTCGGATGCGAGGTAGTCGAACGCCGCACGGTGGTTCGAGGGCGGGAACCCGGCCTCGGCACCGGCGATGTCGAAGCCGACGACGCCGGCGTCGCGGTGCCGGACGGCGAGCTCGGCGATCTCGAGGGCGCGGTCGGCGTGGCGCATCGCCGTGACGAGCTGGCCGACGCGGATGCTGCCGCCTGCGGCGTCGACCGCTTCCTCGATGCCGGCCTGCACGGCCTCGACCGCCTGGTCGAGCGTGAGCCCGCCCTGCAGGTGCTGCTCGGGCGCCCAGCGGACCTCGCCGTAGACGACGCCGTCGGCGACCAGGTCCTCGACGAACTCCTTCGCGATGCGGTGCAGCTGCGGCGCCGTCTGCATCACCGAGATCGTGACGTCGAAGGTCTTCAGGTACTCGACGAGCGAGCCGGAGTTCGACTGGTCGGCGAACCACTGCCCGAGCTCAGCCGGGTCGGTGGTCGGCAGTGCGACACCAGCGGCACCGGCGAGCTCGACGATCGTCGCCGGACGCAGGCCACCGTCGAGGTGGTCGTGCAGCGAGACCTTCGGCAGGTCGTTGATGACCGCTCCGGCGTCGGGCAGGCGGTAGGTCGTGGCGTCGGAGCTCATGCACCCAGGCTATCGGTGGTCACCGACCCCGCGCAGGCACCTGAGCACAACAGACGACGGGACCCACTGGAGGCTCTCCACAGCCGGGCAGGCAGCCGCAGCCCGGCCGGTGGCCGGTCCCACGGCCCGGGTTCAGCCAGCGATGCGCTCGCGCACGATCGGCCCACGCCGAGGCGCCTCGGTGCCGATCGACCACGCACCCTCGAGCGACTCGAGCGCCCGCGGGATCCGCGACGCGTCGTCGGTGTGCAGCGTCCAGAGCGGCTGCCCCGCGGCGACGGTGTCACCGGGCTTGACGTGCAGCTCGATGCCCGCCCCGGCCTGCACCGGGTCCTGCGCGCGTGCACGGCCGGCACCCAGGCGCCAGGCCGAGACGCCGAAGGGCAGGGCGTCCTGCTGCGCGAGCACGCCCGACGACGGCGCGGTGACGACGTGCTGCTCGCGGGCGACCGGCAACGCGGCTGCGGGGTCCCCGCCCTGCGCCTGGATCATCCGCCGCCAGGTGTCCATCGCTCGGCCGTCGGCCAGTGCGGCGGCCGGGTCGGCGTCCGGCAGCCCGGCCAGCGTGAGCATCTCGGTCGCCAGCGCCACGGTCAGCGCGACGACGTCGGCTGGACCCCCGCCCGCCAACACGTCGACCGACTCCCGCACCTCGAGCGCGTTGCCGATCGTCAGCCCGAGCGGGACCTCCATGTCGGTCAACAGCGCCGAGGTCTTCACCCCGGCGTCGTTCCCGAGGTCGACCATCGTCTGCGCGAGCTCGCGCGACGCCTCGTACGAAGGCATGAACGCCCCCGACCCGAACTTCACGTCGAGCACGAGCGCACCCGTGCCCTCGGCGATCTTCTTCGACATGATGCTCGACGCGATGAGCGGGATGCTCTCGACGGTGCCGGTGATGTCCCGCAGGGCGTACAGCTTCTTGTCGGCCGGAGCCAGGCCGGTACCGGCGGCGCAGATGACCGCGCCCACGTCGGTCAGCACCTCGAGGAGACGGTCGTTCGACAGCGCCGCCTGCCACCCGGGGATCGACTCGAGCTTGTCGAGCGTCCCGCCGGTGTGCCCGAGCCCGCGGCCCGACAGCTGGGGCACCGCGACCCCGAACGACGCCACGAGGGGCGCCAACGGCAGCGTGATCTTGTCGCCGACGCCACCGGTCGAGTGCTTGTCGACCGTCGTCTTGCCGAGCGACGAGAACGACATCCGCTCCCCCGACGCGATCATCGCGAGCGTGAGGTCCTTGATCTCGCGCCGCTCCATCCCGTTCAGGAAGATCGCCATCGCCATCGCCGCCATCTGCGGGTCCTCGACGTAGCCGCGCGTGTAGGCGTCGACGAGCCAGTCGACCTCGGCGGTGCTCAGGGCTCCCCCGGAGCGCTTCGTGCGGATGAGGTCGACGGTGTCGAACGGCTCGACGGCCATGTGGATCAGTGCTCCTGCTGGTAGGTGGCGAGGGTCCGCGGCCCGAAGGCGTCCGGCAGGACCTCGTCGATGGTGCGGATGCCGGAGACGGTCTCGAGCAGCATGCCCTCGGTGGAGTGCTCGAAGAGCAGCTGGCGGCACCGGCCGCACGGCATCAGGGTCGCCCCGTCGCCGTCGACGCACGTGAACGCCACGAGCTTGCCGCCGCCGGTCATGTGCAGCTGCGAGACGAGCGAGCACTCCGCGCAGAGCGTCACCCCGTAGGACGCGTTCTCGACGTTGCAGCCGGACACGATCCGGCCGTCGTCGGTGAGCGCCGCGGCGCCCACCGGGAACGACGAGTACGGCGCGTAGGCGTGCCCCATGGCGGCCGTCGCGGCGGTCCGCAGGGCGGTCCAGTCCACGTCGGACGGGAGGCGCGGCTCGGCCCCCGTCCCGTCGGCGGCGGTCCGGCCGCCGCGCCCGTCCAGGGCCGTGGCCGGGTCCGCCCAGGCGGTCGCGTCGGTGGACGCGATCTGGTCGTCGCCCGCAGCGTGCGTGTCGGTCATGTGCCGTGCCTCCTGGCCGTCAGCTCTTGATGTACGGCTTGCCGGACGCGGCCGGCCCACGCGACTGCCCGACCAGGCCGGCCACCGCGAAGATCGTCACCACGTACGGGAGCATGAGCAGGAACTCGCTCGGCACGGGCGAGTTGATCGCGCCGAGGGTGTTCTGCAGGTTCGACGCGAACCCGAACAGCAGCGCCGCGAACGTCGCCTTGATCGGGTCCCAGCGACCGAAGATGACCGCCGCGAGCGCGATGTAGCCCGCGCCGGCGGTCATGTCCTTGGTGAACGGGCCGACCGCGTCGAGCGTGAAGTACGCGCCGCCGAGGCCCGCGATCGCTCCGGCGAGGGACACGTTCCAGAACCGGGTCCCGGTGACGTTGATGCCCACCGTGTCCGCCGCCTGCGGGTGCTCGCCGACCGCGCGGAGGCGCAGGCCCCAGCGGGTCTTGAAGAGCCCGAACGTCACGACCGCGACCGCCACGTAGGCCAGGTAGACCGTGACCCGTTGCTCGAAGAACACCGGACCGATGACCGGGATCTGGTGCAGGACGGGGATCGGGATGATCGGGAACCGGACGCCGACGTTGAGCGTGGTCTCGTTCGGCGAGAGCACCTGCGAGTACAGGAAGCCGGTCAGGCCGGAGATGAAGGCGTTGATGACGACACCGACGATCACCTGGTCGACGAGGTACTTGATGCTGAACGCCGCGAGGATGAACGACACGAGCGTGCCCGCGACGAGCGCCGCGACGAGGCCGACCCACGGCGAGCCGGTGATGGACGCGACCATGGCGGAGCTGAACGCACCGGCGAGGAACTGTCCCTCGATCGCGATGTTCACGACACCGACACGCTCGGAGATGACGCCGCCGAGGGCACCGAACACCAGCGGGACGCTGAGGCTCAGCGCGCCGAGCAGCAGGCCGGGGATCGGCAGGGACTTGCCGGCGGCCGCCCACGTCAGGAACCCGATGACGAACACCACGGCGAACACCGCGGTGACCCACACCGGCACGCGGCGCACCGCACGGGTCTCGACGACCGCGTAGACGGTGAGGATCGCGAGCAGCACGACCACGACGATCCCGGCGCCCACGGCCGGCAGCGGCACGTCGGGCAGGGCGAAGAAGTCGCCGCTGTTGGCGAGGCGGAACGTGGTCGTCCCGGTGCGGGGCAGCAGCGCGAAGAGCACGAGGGCGATCAGCGTGAAGACGCCGTACCCGATCGCGAGCTTCCAGCTGCGGGTGGTCTCGACCGGACGGCCGGCGACCGGCGACGCGCTGGGCGCGGTGGGGCTGAGGGTGCTCACGCGGCGACCGCCTTCTTGCTGTTCTTCGTGGAGACGCGTCGACGGGCACCCGGCTGCGGGATCCGGAAGATCGCGCGGACGAGCGGCGGCGCCGCGATGAAGAGGACGATGAGGGCCTGGATGACGCCCACGATGTCGATCGGGATGCCGTTCGCGGCCTGCATGGCGTAGCCGCCGTTCTTCAGGACGCCGAACAGGATCGCGGCCCAGAACACGCCCCACGGCTTCGACCGGCCGAGCAGCGCCACGGTGATGGCGTCGAACCCGATGCCGGCGTCGATGCCGGAGGTGAACCCGGTCGTGACCGCGCCCTGCACCTGGTACGCGCCGGCGATGCCGACGAGGGCACCGGAGATGACGAGGACCCAGATGGTCAGGGACGCCACGCTCATGCCCGCCACGCGAGCGGCACGCGGGTTCTCACCGATGGTGCGGAAGCGGAAGCCGAGCGAGGACTTGTTCACGAGCCACCACACGACGACGACCGCGATGATCGCCACGACGAAGCCGAGGTCCACGCCGTAGCGCACCCCGAACAGCGGCGGGAGCACCGCGCTGTCCTTCGTCGCGGGCGAGATCGGGTTCGGGCTGCCCGGCGCCTGCAGCAGGCCCGGCGTGCGGAGCAGGTAGCTCACGAGGTACAGCGCGACGTAGTTGAGCATGATGGTGAGGACGACCTCGTTGGCACCGGTCCGCGCCTTGAGGACGCCGACGATCCCGGCCCACACCGCACCGCCGACGATGCCGGCGACGATCGTGAGCGGGATGTGGATCGCCGCGGGGCCGTCGAACGAGAAGCCGACCCAGCCGGCCGCCGCGGCGCCCATCAGGATCTGGCCCTGGCCGCCGATGTTGAACAGGCCGGCGCGGAACGACAGCGCGATGCCGAGACCGGCCGCGATGAGCGGTACGGCGTAGTCGATCGAGCGGGTCAGCGGCACGATGGCCTGCTGGAAGCTCGACGCGCCGAAGTTGACGACGGACCCCTCGAACAGCGAGGCGTACGCGCCGCCGACCGCGGTGCCGATCGCCCGGAAGGTGTCGGCCGGACGGGCGAAGAAGTACCCGGCGGCCGAGCGGACGTTCTCGTCGGTGATGGCGATGAGGATGCCGCACGCGACGAGGGCGAGCACGACGGCGAGGACCGTGACGAGCGCGGAGCCGTTGACGATGCCCTGCAGTGCGGCCTGCCAGCGGTCGCCGCCCTGGCGTCGCTCGGTGTCCTCGGCGGAGTCCGTCATGAGGTGTGGGGTGGACTCGACGTCCTGCAGGCGGTCGTCGGTCAGCGGTGCGTCCGGCTGCGTGTCGGCCGTCGGCTGGACATCCGGCTGCGTGTTGTCTGGCGTGGGGGTGCTCACGCTGCCAGCTCCGTTCCGGTCGTGTGGGTGCTGTGGAGTTCCCCGGCCATCATGCGACCTGTTCCGTTCCTTCTGGGAGTTCCCCGGCCATCATCAGGCCGAGGACGTCGCGCGGGGTGTCCGCGGGGACGATGCCGACGATCCCGCCGCGGTACATCACGGCGATCCGGTCGGCGAGTGCCACGACCTCGTCGAGCTCCGTGGAGACGACGATGACCGGGACACCGGTGTCGCGGGTGGCGACGATGCGCTTGTGCACGAACTCGATCGACCCGACGTCGATGCCGCGGGTCGGTTGCGCCGCGACGAAGAGGCGCAGGTCGCGGCTCAGCTCGCGGGCGAGGACGATCTTCTGCTGGTTGCCGCCGGACAGCCGACCGGCCGCGGTGGTGCGGCTCGGCGTGCGGATGTCGAACTCGGCGATCTTCTCGTCGGCGAACGCGTCGCGCTCCGCCGATCGGATCGTGCCGGCGCGGACGAACTCGGCGTGGTCGGCACGGTCGAGCATGAGGTTCTCGGCGATGGTGAACTCGCCGACGAGCCCGTCTTCCTTCCGGTCCTCCGGGACGAAGCCGACGCCGGCGTCGAGGATCTGCTTGACGGTGCGGCCGGTGAGCTCGCGCCCGTCGAGCGTGACGCGGCCGGCGTGCACCGGCTCGAGGCCGAGGATCGCCTCGGTCAGCTCGGTCTGCCCGTTGCCCTGCACCCCGGCGATGGCGAGGACCTCGCCGCGCCGGACCGTGAACGAGACGTCGTCGACGAGGACGATGCCGGACGGGTCGGTGACGGTCAGCCCGTCGACGACGAGGGCGTCCTCACCACCGGTGGCCGGTGCCTTGTCGACGACGAGGGAGACGGCACGGCCGACCATGAGCGCCGCGAGCTCGTTGTTCGTCGCGGTGGGCGATGCCTCGCCGACGACCTTGCCGAGGCGGATCACGGTGATGCGGTCGGCGACCTCGCGGACCTCGCGCAGCTTGTGGGTGATGAACACGATCGCGGTGCCGGCCGCACGGAGCTGCCGCATGATGCCCATCAGCTCGTCGGTCTCCTGCGGGGTGAGGACGGCCGTCGGCTCGTCGAACACCAGGACCGAGGCGTCGCGGGACAGCGCCTTGATGATCTCGACCCGCTGCTGGACACCGACGGGGAGGTCCTCGACCTTGGCGTCCGGGTCGACGTCGAACCCGAAGCGCTCGGAGATCTCCCGCACGCGCTTGCGGGCGCCGGCGAGGTCGAGCCGGCCGCCGAACGCGGTCTGCTCCTGGCCGAGCATGACGTTCTCGGCGACGGTGAAGACGGGGACGAGCATGAAGTGCTGGTGCACCATGCCGATGCCGGAACGCATGGCGTCACCGGGTCCGTCGAAGTCCTGGACGACGTCGTCGAGGAGGATCTCGCCCTCGTCCGCCTGGTACAGGCCGTACAGGACGTTCATCAGGGTCGACTTGCCGGCGCCGTTCTCCCCGAGGAGACAGTGGACCTCACCGGGCTCGACGGTGAGCGAGATGTGGTCGTTGGCGACGAGGGGGCCGAACCGCTTCGTGATGCCGCGGAGTTCGAGCTTCATGTTCTCTGGGTCTGTTTCTGTGATCGACGCACGGAAACGCGGGCGAGGGAGGTTCCCCCGCCCGCGTTCACCGGACTACTTGACGGTCGCCTTGGTCTCGACCTTGATCGAGCCGTCGATGATGCCCGACTTGATGGTGTCGAGCTCCTTCTCGAGGCCGCTGTCGACCTTGTCGGCGTAGTCGTGGAACGGCGCGATGCCGACGCCGTCGTTCTTCAGCGTGCCGACGTACGGCTCGTTGGAGTACTTCTTGTCGGCGGCCTGCTCGACGACGTCCTTGACGGCGGGGCGCATGCCCTTCTCGACGGACGTGAACGCGATGTCCTTGTAGCGCGGGTCGGCCTCGTAGAGGTCGCTGTCCGCACCGATCAGCACGGAGCCGTTGTTCGCGTCCTTGATGGCCTCGGCTGCCGACTGGTAGATCGGGCCACCGACGGGCAGGATCACGTCGGCGTCCTGGTCGATCAGGGTCTGCGCGACGGCCTTGGCCTGCGTGCCGGCCTCGAAGCCGCCCGTGAAGGAGCCCTTCTGGCTGTCGACGTCCCAGCCGACGACCTTGACGTCCTTCGACTTCTGCTCGTTGTAGTACTTCACGCCGTCCGCGAAGCCGTCCATGAAGATGGTGACGGTCGGGATCTGCATGCCACCGAAGGTGCCGACGACGCCGCTCTTCGAGTACGAGGCGGCCGCGTAGCCGGCGAGGAACGCCGCCTGCGAGGTGTCGAACGTGATCGGCTTGACGTTCTTCGCGTCGATCGAGTTGTCGTCGATGATCGCGAAGTCGGTGTCGGGGTTCGCCGCGGCCTGCTTCTTCGTGGCGTCGGCGAGGTTGAAGCCGACGGTGACGATGAGGTTGCAGTTCTGGCCGATGAGCTGCTCGATGTTCGAGTCGTAGACGGTGGCGTCCTTGGACTCGGCCGACTTGTAGGTGGCACCGAGGTCGGACGCGGCGTCCTTCATGCCCTCGAACCCGAGCTGGTTGAACGACTTGTCGTCGAAGCCACCGGCGTCGGAGACCATGCAGGGGCGGAAGCTGGTCTTGTTGTCGCCGGACGCGGTGTCGGACGGGGCGGCCGAGCAACCGGCGAGGACGGCGACGGTACCGGCGAGCGCGAGGGAGCTCAGCAGGACCTGACGGGTACGAGATGTCACGGGTGGGTTCCTCCGGGGAGCGTGCCCGGACCACGTGCGTTCCGGGCGATCGTGGCGACAGTACACGACCGCCCGGCCGGTACAGAACGCCCCTGAGGGACTCCTGGGATCAGTTACGGGATCGCGACCGCGCCGAAACGCGCCCGTAACGCGAAGTCACGGTTCTGCCCCCAGTTCGGGGGACGTCAAGCGCTTTTCGTGATGGAGCGCTACAGGACGTCGCCGCGGCCGCTGATCTTCAGTGCATCCACCACACCCTTGACCCGCTGCGCGTTCGCACTGGTGGTCACGAGCAGGGCGTCGGGGGTGTCCACGACGACGATGTCCTCGACGCCGATGAGCGAGATGAGCCGCTGGCTGTGCGAGACGACGATGCCGCTCGACGAGTCCGCGAGGATGCGAGCGCCGTCCCCGAGCACCGCGAGGTTGTTCGCGCGGCCGCCGGACTGCAGCTTCGCGAGCGAGGCGAAGTCGCCGACGTCGTCCCAGTCGAAGTCGCCGGGGATGACCGCCATGCGCCCAGCGGCGGCGGCGGGCTCGGCGACCGTGTAGTCGATGGCGATCTTCTCGAGGTTCGGCCACACCGCGTCCACGACGGCACCACGGGCCGAGGTGTCCCACGCGTCGGCGAGCTCCTCGATGCCGGCGAGCAGCTCGGGCTTCGTCCGGCCGATCTCGGCGAGCAGCACGTCGGCGCGGGCGATGAACATGCCCGCGTTCCAGAGGTAGGTGCCCTGCTCGACGTACGAGCGCGCGGTGTCGAGGTCGGGCTTCTCGACGAAGGAGCGCACCGCGTGGGCGGTCGGGGCGCCCTCGATGCCGATCGGGTCGTCGTTCGCGTGGATGTACCCGAAGCCGATCGCCGGCTCGGTCGGCGTGATGCCGATCGTCGTGATGTAGCCGGCGCGTGCGGCGACGACCGCTTCGCGGACCGACCGGCGGAAGCCCCGGGCGTCACCGATCACGTGGTCCGCCGCGAAGGAGCCGATGACGACGTCCGGCTCGCGGCGGCGCAGGATCGCCGCGGCGAGGCCGATTGCCGCCGTGGAGTCCTTCGGCTCGCTCTCGAGCACGACGTTGTGGTCCTCGACGCCGGGGAGCTGCGACTCGACGGCGACCCGGTGCGCACGGCCGGTGACGACCATGATCCGCTGCTCGCCGGCGAGGGGCGCGAGACGGTCCCACGTCTGCCGGAGCAGCGAGGTGCCGGACCCGGTCAGGTCGTGCAGGAACTTGGGCGCGTCGGCACGCGACAACGGCCAGAGCCGCGATCCGATGCCCCCGGCGGGGATGATCGCGTAGAAGTCCTCGAGTGCGTCTGCCACGTGCTCACCGTACCGGTGCGGCCGGGCGCGACCTGGGTGGTTCCCGCACGCTTCCCGCACGCACGCGGTGCGGGAGTCCGCACACGGCCGCCGCAGCCGGCCCGCCGGTCGTGCGCCGCGCCTCCAGTCCGTTCGTCCACCGCCTGCAGGCGCGACCGCCCGCCGCCCGCCGACGCGGCTGTTCACCGCCTGCGTGCCGGGCGTTCACGTCGACGGCCCCGCGGGGACACGCCGCGCGCGGAGCATGGACACCGCCATGAACGCACGCAGCGTGGAGCGCGGCACGTCCCAACGGACCGTCGCCGTCGTGACCGAGAGCTTCCTGCCCACCCTCAACGGCGTCACCACCAGCGTCCTCGCGGTGCTGGACCACCTGGAACGCCGCGGTCACCGCGCGGTCGTCATCGCGCCGGACACCCCCGGCATCGCGCAGTTCCGATCGCGCACCGCGGTGGAGCGGTACCGCTCCTTCGACGTCCACCGGGTCCCGGCCGTGGCCTACCGCCAGTTCCCGGTCGCGCTCCCCCACCCGGTGCTCGACACGATCCTCGCCGCCTCCGGCGCCGACGTGCTCCACGCCGCGAGTCCGTTCCTGCTGGGCGGGCGCGCGATCACGGCGGCCGGGAGGCTCGGCATCCCCTCCGTCGCCGTCTTCCAGACCGACGTGGCCGGGTTCGCCCGCCGCAACGGCCTGACCGCGACCGTCCCGTTGGTGCGGAAGATCCTCGGACGCATCCACGCCGGCGCCTCGCTGACGCTCGCGCCGTCGAGCGCGACCGCGGCGATGCTCGCCGAGGACGGCGTCCCCCGCGTCGCGCGCTGGGGCCGCGGCGTGGACACCGAGCTGTTCCACCCCGCGCGCCGCTCGTCGGCGCACGTGCGGGCGCTCCGGCGGCGGATCGCCCCGCGCGGCGAGACCATCGTCGGGTACGTCGGGCGGCTCGCGCCCGAGAAGGAGGTCGAGCGGCTCGCGGAGCTCGGCGGCATCCCCGGGATCCGGATCGTGGTCGCGGGCGGTGGTCCCTCCCGGGCCGCGCTCGAACGGCGCCTCCGCCACCTGGACGTCACGTTCACCGGTCCGCTCCGCGGGGACGCGCTCGCGGACGCCTACGCGGCCCTGGACCTGTTCGTCCACACGGGACCGGCGGAGACATTCGGCCAGACCCTGCAGGAGGCGCACGCCAGCGGGCTGCCGGTCGTCGCGCCGAGCGCCGGCGGGCCGCTCGACCTCGTCGCGCCGGGACTCGACGGCGAGTTGTACGACCCGGACGAGCCACAGGCCCTGCGCCGAGCCGTCCTCGCCCTGCACCACGACCGCGCCCTGGCCGAGCGGATGGGCTCCGCCGGGCGGCTCCGGGTCGAGGGGACGACGTGGGAGGCGATCGGCGACGAACTGCTCGACCACCACGACACGGCCCGCACGATCGGCGCGCCGCCCGCCACGACGCGGGGTGCCCGGACCGGTTGGCACGAGAAGGTCAGCGCACGCGCATAGGATGGGTCGTGTTCCACACGAACACGAACGGCAAGGGCTCGCCGATCGGGCGAGCCCGTCCTATGGGAGGACGAGCTCATGGCCGAGCAGACCGCAGGGGGTACGGCGACCGCCGCACCTCGGGTGACGATCGAGGCGCCGCGCGCTTCTCGGACACCGCAGGGGACGCTCTACCGGGGGTCCACCGGCATGTGGTCCTGGGTCCTGCACCGCATCACCGGTGTGGCGATCTACTTCTTCCTGCTCGTGCACATCCTCGACACCGCCCTCGTGCGGCTCTCCCCCGAGGCGTACAACGCGGTCATCGGCACGTACAAGACGCCGATCATGAACCTCGGTGAGATCGCGCTCGTGATGGCCATCGTCTTCCACGCGTTCAACGGGCTCCGGATCATCCTCATCGACTTCTGGTCGAAGGGCCCGAAGTACCAGCGGGCCATGTTCTGGATCGTGATCGTCCTCTGGGCGATCGCCATCGCCGGCTTCCTGCCGCGCCAGCTCATGAACCTCGTCGCGGACTTCAACTAGGGGGCATCCGGATGACCACGCAGACCATCGAGCCCCCGCGCTCGGCAGCAGCAGCCCGCCGCTCCACCAACTGGGAGAAGTGGGGCTGGATCTACATGCGCGGCTCGGGCGTCCTGCTCGTCGTGCTGATCTTCGGGCACCTCTTCGTCAACATGGTGGCGGGCGAAGGCGTCAAGCAGATCGACTTCGCGTTCGTCGCCGGCAAGTGGGCGTCGCCGTTCTGGCAGGTGTGGGACTCGCTCATGCTCGTCCTCGCGCTGATCCACGGTTCGAACGGCATGCGGACGATCGTCAACGACTACGTCTCGAAGCCGGGCATCCGCAAGACCCTGCTCGTCGCGATCCTCATCGCCTGCGTCGTGCTCATCGTGCTCGGCCTGCTCGTGTGCTGGACGTTCGACCCGTGCCCCGCCGGCGCAGCCGCCGCGGACCTGCCGTCGTTCTGCCCGGCCCAGTAGCCGCAGCACGCGTCCTCGACCTCGCCGCCGCACGCCCCTGCCGGCGCGGCACCACTCCTGAAAGGACCCAGTGACCGAGACCACCGTTCACCACCACCAGTTCGACATCGTCATCATCGGCGCGGGCGGTGCCGGCATGCGTGCCGCCATCGAGGCCGGCCCGAAGGCGAAGACGGCCGTCATCTCGAAGCTGTACCCGACGCGTTCGCACACCGGTGCGGCGCAGGGCGGGATGGCCGCGGCGCTCGCCAACGTCGAAGAGGACTCGTGGGAGTGGCACACCTTCGACACGATCAAGGGCGGCGACTACCTGGTCGACCAGGACGCCGCCGAGATCCTCGCGAAGGAAGCCATCGACGCGGTCATCGACCTCGAGAACATGGGACTGCCGTTCAACCGCACGCCCGAGGGCAAGATCGACCAGCGGCGCTTCGGCGGTCACACCCGCGACCACGGCAAGTCCCCCGTCCGCCGGGCCTGCTACGCGGCGGACCGCACGGGCCACATGATCCTGCAGACGCTGTTCCAGAACTGCGTGAAGCTCGGCGTGAACTTCTTCAACGAGTTCTACGCGCTCGACCTCATCATGGTCGACGTCGTCGGCGAGGACGGCGTCACCCGCAAGCAGCCCGCCGGTGTGGTGGCGTACGAGCTCGCGACCGGTGACCTCCACGTCTTCCACGCCAAGGCGATGATCTTCGCGACCGGTGGCTTCGGCAAGATGTACAAGACCACCTCGAACGCGCACACCCTGACCGGCGACGGCGTCGGGATCGTCTGGCGCACGGGCCTCCCGCTCGAGGACATGGAGTTCTTCCAGTTCCACCCGACCGGGCTCGCCGGCCTCGGCATCCTCCTCACCGAGGGCGCCCGCGGCGAGGGCGCGATCCTCCGCAACGCCTCGGGCGAGCGGTTCATGGAGCGCTACGCTCCCACCATCAAGGACCTCGCCCCGCGTGACATCGTCGCCCGGTGCATGGTGCAAGAGGTCGCCGAGGGCCGTGGCGCCGGGCCGAACAAGGACTACGTGCTGCTCGACTGCACGCACCTCGGGGCCGAGGTGCTCGAGACCAAGCTCCCCGACATCACCGAGTTCGCGCGCACCTACCTCGGTGTCGACCCGGTCGTCGAACCGGTGCCCGTCATGCCGACGGCGCACTACGCGATGGGCGGCATCCCGACCAACACCGACGCCGAGGTCCTGTACGACAACACCACGGTCGTCCCCGGGCTCTACGCCGCCGGCGAGTGCGCCTGCGTGTCCGTCCACGGTTCGAACCGCCTCGGCACCAACTCGCTGCTCGACATCAACGTCTTCGGCAAGCGCTCGGGCAACAACGCGGCCGAGTGGGTCAAGACCGCCGAGTTCCTCCCCCTGCCCGAGGACCCGGCCGCCGGCGTCCGCGACATGCTCGCGCAGCTCCGTGCCTCGACCGGCACCGAGCGCATCGCCGTGCTCCGCAAGGAGCTGCAGGACGAGATGGACAAGAACGCGCAGGTGTTCCGCACCGACGAGTCGCTCGCCCGCGTCACCGAGACCATCCACACGCTCCGGAACCGCTTCCTGCAGGTCTCCGTGCAGGACAAGGGCAAGCGGTTCAACACCGACCTGCTCGAGGCCGTCGAGCTCGGGTTCCTGCTCGACCTCGCCGAGGTCGTCGTGTACTCCGCCCGGAACCGCAAGGAGTCCCGCGGCGGCCACATGCGTGACGACTACCCGAAGCGCGACGACGAGAACTACATGCAGCACACCATGGCGTACCTGACGGGCGACCCGCACTCGTCACTCGCCGACGACCACATCACCCTCGACTGGAAGCCAGTCGTCGTGACGCGGTACCAGCCGATGGAGAGGAAGTACTGAGATGACCGACACCCTGGTCTCCGACGCACCCCGCACCGACACCGTGCAGGACGCCCCTCCCGGATCGTTCCCGGTGACGCTCATCATCCGCCGCTTCGACCCGGACGTCGACGACGAGCCGCGCTGGCAGGACTTCGACGTCATGATGCTGCCGACCGACCGCATCCTCGACGCGCTCCACAAGATCAAGTGGGACCAGGACGGCTCCCTGACCTTCCGGCGCTCCTGCGCGCACGGTGTCTGCGGCTCCGACGCGATGCGCATCAACGGGCGCAACCGGCTGGCGTGCAAGACGCTGATCAAGGACCTCGACGTGTCGAAGCCGATCTACGTCGAGGCGATCAAGGGCCTGCCGCTCGAGAAGGACCTCGTCGTCGACATGGAGCCGTTCTTCAAGTCCTTCCGTGAGGTCCAGCCGTTCCTGCAGCCCGCGACCGCCCCCACCCCGGGCAAGGAGCGCATCCAGTCGGTGGCCGACCGTGCGCGCTTCGACGACACCACGAAGTGCATCCTCTGCGCCGCGTGCACGTCGTCCTGCCCGGTGTTCTGGACGGACGGCCAGTACTTCGGTCCCGCCGCCATCGTGAACGCGCACCGGTTCATCTTCGACTCGCGCGACGACGCGGCCGACGTGCGGCTCGACATCCTCAACGACAAGGAGGGCGTGTGGCGCTGCCGCACGACCTTCAACTGCACCGACGCCTGCCCGCGTGGCATCCAGGTCACGAAGGCGATCTCCGAGGTCAAGCAGGCCGTCATGCGGGGCCGAGCCTGACGACGTCGCCGGGACGGGGCCGACGCTCGGCTCCGTCCAAGGCACGTCAGGGGCACCACCGATAGGCTCCGCTCCATGACCTTCGCGGACACCCGCCCCATCCTCGACCAGCTCGGCTACACGATCCGCTACGTGCAGCTCCCCGGAGAGACCCTGCACGAGCCCCCGGTCGAGGGCGCGCTCCGCGTCGTCGCGGTCGAGGGCACGGGCGACTTCGCGCTCGAGGTCGTCGACTACGGCACCGCGCGGCGTCTCGCGACCGCCCGGGGCGAGGCGGACGCGGTCGAGATGCTCCGTCGCTTCCTCAACCGGCCGTTCCCGGCGCCGAAGGAAATCCCCCGGTACGAGCTCGACGGGCTCCGCGACCGGGCGGCGTCGACGTACCCGCAGCTCGCGCAGCAGGTGGCGCAGGCGGGCGAGCAGGGCCTCACGATCCAGGTGCCGGCCGGCGTGCCCGTGGACCGCGTCGGTGGCCCGGACGGCTACCTGCTGCACCCGCTCGACACCCCGCTGCCGCAGCGCTCACTGCCGCCGCACGTCGCGTCGGCGCCCGAGACGCACCGCTACCTGGTCGAACGGCCGTTCCTGGTGACGGTCCGGTTCGTCCAGCCCTGGTTCGACCAGCCCGGAGGCGCGCTGCGCTTCCAGACGGCGGATCCGTCCGTCACGGTGCGCGACCTGGTCGTGGACGGTTCGCTCTCACGGCTCCGGGTGGTCTGACCGCGCCCCGACCGCAGCACGACGAAGCGGCCCGCCCCCTGCCGGGGCGGGCCGCTTCGTCGTGGTGGTCGCGCTACCCGAGGTCGGGGCGGTCGTACTGCGCACCGGCCGGGTTCGACTCGAGGGCGCCGAAGACGATCCCGGCGATCCCGACGAACAGCGCGATGAGCCAGAACGGTCCGGCCAGGTTCGCGTCGTGCACCCGGCGCCACCCCAGGGCCAGGCTCGGCACGATCGTCGCGAGCCACCAGAGCCCCCAGACCCCGCCGATCAGCAGAGCGACGACGGGCGGCCCCACGGCGTCGGACCGTGCCACGCCGTACGCGTCGGTCGAGGTGTTCGCCGCGATCCAGGAGAACAGCGCGACGAGGTAGGCGCCGAGGAAGACGAGGTTGACCAGCCCGTTGGCGAGCGCCCAGAACCAGAACTCGCTCCGGCTGGCGCGCCCGTCGAACCGCGCGTACTTCTTGAAGAAGCGCGTGGCGGCGTCGAGGAAGCCGATGCCGTACCAGGGTGCCCAGAGCGGGGGCGTGCCGTCCGGCCCGACCGGGATCGGGGGCTGGAGCTGCGCGTACGGCTGGCCGTACGGCGGGAACGTCTGGCCGTACTGCTGGCCGTTCTGCTGCCCGTACGGCGCCGAGGGCTGGCCGTCCGGCTGCCCGGCCGGCCGCTGCTGCCCGTTCGGCTGTCCCCACCCGGGTTCGCCGCCGGTCGTCATCGCGAACCGGTCGGTCGGTCGAACCGGGCGCCCTGCGGGTTCGACGGCAGGAACATCATGATGAACACCGCGACCGCACCGAGGAACGGGATGAGCAGCAGCAGCGCGAAGAGCCCGCTGGTGTTCGCGTCGTGGAGGCGTCGCACGATGAGTGCCAGCGTCGGGATGACGAGCGCGAGTCCGACGATCCAGAAGGCCGTCCCGGCGAGCGGGTTGGTCGACATCGTCGAGAAGCCCACGTACGTCGAGGAGGTCGTGGTGGTCGTCGTGCCGGTGGCCGCCGTCAGGATGCCCGTGATGACCGACGCCACGATCCAGATGATGGCGCTCCAGAGGTACCACCACCAGTACTCGCTGCGGCTCGCGCGGCCGCTGAACGTCGCGTACTTCTTGAAGAAGCGCGAGAACGCCTTGCCGAACGAGATGCCGTACCAGGGCGCCCAGATCGGCGGTTCGCCGCCGGGCCCGGTCGGTGCGGGCTGCTGGCCGTACGGGTTCTGCGGCGGGTACTGGTCGGTCATGGGTCCCCCTCGGGTGTTGGCTGAAGTACGAGTGCGATTCAACCAGAACCCCCCGGCCACGTCCGCGCGGGGTCAGGGGACGAGCGCGAGCTTCCCGCCGGGGTGCTGCGACTCGAGCACCTCGGCCGCGGCCTTCGCCTCGCCGAGCGGGAACGTCCGCGCGACGGGGACGGCGAGCTGCCCGTCGCCCGCGAGGTCGATGAGTCGCTGCCGCACCGAGTCGCGGAACGCCTTGCTCTCCGGCTGGGCTCCGCCGATCGCCCGGATGCCGTCCGCCCCCGCTCGACCGAACGCGGCGATCGTGACGATGCGCGACCGGTCCGCAACGAGCGCGAGCGAGACGTCGACGGCCTCGTCGGTCCCGACGCAGTCGAGCGCCACGTCGACGCCGTCGCCCGTGCCGTCGGCCACGAGTGCCCGGACCCGGTCCTCGAGTCCGTCGCCGTAGGCGATCCACTCACCGCCGAAGTCCGCGACGGTGTCGGCGTTGCGCTCGGAGGCGGTGCCGATGACCCGCGCCCCGAGGAGGCGGAGCTGCTGCAGGAGGCTGACCCCGACGGCACCGGCGGCACCGTGCACGAGGACCGTGTCGTTCCCCGAGGCCCGGGTCACCCGGAGCATGTCCGCGGCGGTGGTGCCGGCGAGCAGGAGGTTCGCGGCCTCGGGGAAGCCGAGGGCCGCGGGCTTGGCGAACACGTCCCGTGCCGGCACCGTGAGTCGCTCGGCCCAGCCACCAGCGACCCGGAACGCGAGGACCTCGTCACCGACCGCTCCCCCGCCGGACGCGATCTCGGTGTCCGGACCGACGGCGCTCAGGACGCCCGCGACCTCGTAGCCGATCGCGATCGGCAGGTCCGACGGGTCGCCCTGTCGGGTGTGCTTCGTGTCGGCGGGGTTCATGCCCGCGGCGCGGACGTCGATCGTCACCTCGCCGGGCCCCGGGGCCGGCACCTCGGTCTCGACGTACTCGAGGACTTCGCTGCCGCCGAACCGCGGGGCCACCCAGTGCTTCGTCATGCTCCCGACGCTACGCGCGCGGTGCCGGACGTCGTCGGGCACGAAGGGTCCGGGACCGCAGCACGAGCAGTGCGGAGCCGGCGACGAGGAGTGCTCCGGCGATCGTGAGCGGCACCGACGGGTCGCTGCCGGTGAAGGCGAGTTCCGCCGGGGAGTTCCCGGAACCGCCGCTGCCCGAGCCCGCAGCGACCGGGACGGCCGGAGCGCTCGACGTCGGTGCCGAGGGAGTGGGGGTCGGCGTCGTGACCACCGCGGGAGCACGGACGGTGAGCACGTACGTCTCGGTGTCGGCCGGGGCCGTGCCGTTGTCCGCCGTGATCGTCACCGTCGTGGTGCCAGGCGTCGTCGGGGTGCCGGAGATGACCCCGGTCGTCGGGTTGATCGTGAGCCCGGGCGGCAGGGTCCCGCCGTCCGAGTACGTGGGCGCGGGCGTTCCCGTCGCCGTCACCGGGAACGAGTAGGGCGTGCCGGCGGTCGCGGCCGTGGGGGTACCGGACGTGATCGTCGGAGCCACCGTCTCGGAGGGGGTGCCGGGGGCCGGGCACCCGGTCGGCGCGGTGATCGTGTTCGTGTCGAGCGTGACGGCAGCGGTGCGCGCGAGCAGACGCCCGACGACGGTCGCACCCGTGGTGGCCGTGACGGACTGGTCCGCGAGGACCGTGCCCTGGAACTGCGCGGCGCTGCCGATCGTGGCCGAGCTGCCGACCTGCCAGAAGACGTTGCAGGAGCTCGCGCCACCCGTGGTGAGGATGCGCGTGCCCGATCCGATCGTCAGCGTCGACGCGGCCTGGAACACCCACACGGAGTCGGCGCTGCCCGCGAGCGTCAGCGTCCCGGTGTCCGCGAGTCGCAGTGCGTCGCCGGTGTAGACGCCGGGCGACAGGCTGAGGCCGTTCAGCTCCGAGATGCCGGTCTGCGTCGGGGTCAGCGACGCCGCGACGTCGTACGCGGTCGTGGTGTCGGCCTGGGCCTGGGTCGCTGCCGCGTCGGTCTGGTGCACCGTGCCGTTCACGATCCCGTTGCCGGGTCCGCCGAACCCGGTGATCGAGGTCCCCGGGGAGAGGCCGAGGTCGCCCTGGACGGTGGTGGGCCCGGTGTTCGTGACGGTCGAGGCGCCGAGGACGCCGTACGTCGCGGCCGTGCCGAGCCCGATCGGACCGTCGATGACAGTCGCGGCCGAGGCGGGACCGGAGGACGCGAGCGCCAGCGCTGCCGCCAGTCCGATCCCGGTGCCGATGAGGGTGAGTGAGCGGACGATGGGCGTGCTGGCCATGACGGCCCCTGCCTGTTCAGGAGAGGTACCGCACAGGTGTCGAAGTCACCCGGCACTCGCCGTGCCGCGAGTCTCGCTCGCGCACCTGTGCGTGAAGGTCCCGATTGCCAGGTTCGGCGGATCCGCGGGGATCGGACACACCGGTCCGCGGCGCGATCGCCTCGCGTCCGGCGGTACCGTCGACTGGTGCCCTCCACTCCCGCAGCCCCCGACCGCACGCACCGGACGGCCGGCCCGCAGCACGCGGCCGTCGTCGTGAACCCCTCCGCGGTCGACCTCGCCGCCCTCCGCTCGGCGGTCGCCACCGAGCAGGGGTCGCTCGGCTGGGCCGACACCGCCTGGTACGAGACCGCGGCCGACGACGACGGCCGCGCCGCCGCACGCGCCGCTCGTGACAGGGCACCCGACGTCGTGCTGGTCGTCGGTGGCGACGGCACGCTGCGGGTCGCAGCCGAGGTGCTGCACGGCTCCGGCATCCCGATCGCCCTGCTCCCGACGGGCACCGGCAACCTCTACGCACGGAACCTCGGCATCCCGATCGGTGACGTCACCGCGGCCGTCCGGTCGGCGTTCCACGGCGCTGACCGTGCCGTCGACGTCGCGTTCGCCGCGCTCACCACCGCCGACGGGGACACGACCGAGCACGCGTTCCTCGTGATGGCGGGGATCGGTCTCGACGCCCGGATGGCGGCGGACACGAACGCCGGCCTGAAGAAGCGCTTCGGCTGGCTCGCCTACTCCGACCCGATCATGCGGTCCGTGGTCGGCAACCGCCAGGTCGACCTCCGGTACCGCCTCGACGAGGGCGACGAGCACAGCATGCGGGCGCACACCGTCATCGTGGGCAACTGCGGGACCCTCACGGCGGGCCTGCTGCTCCTCCCCGAAGCGCAGCCGGACGACGGACTCCTCGACGCGGTGGCGTTCCGCCCGCGTGGCGCCTTCGGCTGGACGAAGATCGGCTACGGCCTGTCGCTCAACCGCTTCTACCACCGGACGCGTTTCGGACGGCTGCTCGCGCGCTTCCTGCCGCGGTCGCGGACGCTCGGCTACACGACGGCGCGGCGACTCGACCTCGTGCTCGACGAGCCCGAGCAGCTGCAGTTGGACGGTGATCCGTTCGGCCTGGTGGCCGCTGCCAGCCTGCGCGTCGAGCACGGCGGTCTCGTGCTGCGGACGGCCTGACACGGCGGTCCGACGTGGGTGCCTGACGGACGGGAGGCGGGGGGGGCCGAGCCCCCCCCCCGCCACAACGCCCAGGGGGGTGGGGGGGGGGACCCCGGGCGCCCGGGCGCCCCCCCCGCCCCCCCACCCGCCGCGCGCCGGGGGGGGG
>NZ_JBBCYQ010000018.1:0-55674 GCF_037144815.1 Curtobacterium sp. USHLN213
ATTGTCTCCGAACCCACCAGCAAGCTGATGAGTCACGGGGTCAATAAATTGGCATTGACAATGTGCACGCTGTTGAGTTCTCAAGGACCAGACGCACTCCCCACTCGACCCGTGGAACACGAGCGTCGTCAGAGAGGCATTTCGTCTCACCCCGAACAGACCACTTCGAGAGTGGATCGTCATCGGGATTCGTTGCCTGAGCGGGACCCCGTCCGGACTGCATCTCCGGGGCGTTCGCTCCGGTGACCGTCTCGGCCGTTCCGTTCTCCGCCTCAGCGGCAACGAGTGATTACTCTACACACGCCCCGGGGGCCCCGCCAACCGTCCCGCACCCCGGGCGTGTCGCACGGGCCGATCCGCGCGGAGACGCGGAACGGCCCGCCCCCACGGTGGGAGCGGGCCGTTCGGTGGCGCGTGTCAGTGCTTGGCGATGACCGGGTTCTTCAGTGTGCCGATCCCCTCGATCGTCACCTCGACGACCTCGCCGTCGCGGATCTCGCCGACGCCGGCAGGGGTGCCGGTCAGGATGACATCGCCGGGCAGGAGCGTCCAGATCGACGAGACGAACTCGATGAGGGACGGGATGTCGTGCACCATCTCGCTCGTCGAGCCCACCTGGCGCAGGTCGCCGTCCACGCGGGTCTCGATGCGGATGTCCGATGGGTCGATCTCGGTCTCGATCGCCGGCCCGAGCGGGCAGAACGTGTCGAAGCCCTTGGACCGGGTCCACTGGCCGTCGCGCGCCTGCAGGTCACGGGCGGTCACGTCGTTGGCGATCGTGTAGCCGAGGATCACGCTCGCGAAGTCCTCGCGCGTGACGTTCTTCGCGAGCGACCCGATCACGATGGCGAGCTCGCCCTCGTGGTCGACGCGTCCGACCCCGGCGGGGAGACGGATCGGGTCCTCGGGGCCGATCACCGACGTGTTGGGCTTGAGGAACACCACCGGGTCGTCCCCGGAGCGCTCGTCCATCTCGGACGCGTGCTCGGCGTAGTTGAGCCCCACGCCGATCACCTTCGACCGCGGGATGACGGGGGCGAGGAGCTTGGCGTCCGCCAGGGGCACCCGCTCCCCCGTGGTCTCGAACCCCTGGTACATCGGGTCACCCGCCAGCACGACCAGGTCGCGCTCGTCGAGGATGCCGTACCGGGGGTCTTCGCCCTTGCTGCTGAACCGTGCGATCTTCACCGTTGGAGCCTATCGACGTGTGGTGTGCGTTCAGGCCGGGTCGGTCAGGCGCGTCATCCACCCGTGCGGGTCGGGACGGCGGCCGTACTGGATGTCGGTGAGTTCGTCGCGCAGGGACATCGTCAGCTCGCCGGCCCCGACGGTCGGCGACCCGATCGTGAAGCCCTCGCCGCGGAGTTCCGCGATCGGGGTCACGACGGCGGCGGTCCCGCACGCGAAGGCCTCGGTGATGGAGCCGTCCTCGACGCCGTCACGCCACTCGTCGAGGGTCACCCGACGGCGTTCGACGCGCAGCCCGCGGTCCTCCGCCAGCTGCAGGATCGAGTCGCGCGTGATGCCCTCGAGGATGGAGTCGGAGTCCGGCGTGACGAGCGTGCCGTCCGCCTTCACCAGCACGACGTTCATGCCCCCGAGTTCTTCGAGGTACTTGCCCTCGACCGAGTCGAGGAACATGACCTGCTGGCAGCCGTGCTCGTACGCCTCTTGCTGGGGCAGGAGCGACGAAGCGTAGTTGCCGCCGGTCTTCGCCGCACCCGTGCCGCCCTTGCCGGCCCGCGCGTAGTTCGTGGACAGCCAGATCGACACCGGCTTCGGTCCGGAGGTGAAGTACGCCCCCGCCGGGCTCGCGATGCAGTGGTACGCCACCGCCTGCGCCGCACGCACCCCCAGGAACGACTCGGTCGCGATCATGAACGGCCGCAGGTACAGGCTCGTCTCGGGCGCCGAGGGCACCCAGTCGACGTCGGTCCGGACCAGCTCGCGGATCGAGTCCACGAAGGTCTCCACCGGCAGCTCCGGCAGCGCGAGCCGCCGCGCGGACCGCTGGAAGCGCTTGGCGTTGGCGTCCGGGCGGAACGTCCAGACCGAGCCGTCGGCGTGCCGGTAGGCCTTCAGCCCCTCGAAGATCTCCTGCGCGTAGTGCAGGACGCTCGCGCTGGGGTCGAGGCTGATCGGCCCGTACGGGTGGACCGAGGCATCGTGCCACCCTGCGTCCAGCGTCCACTGCACGGTGGCCATGTGGTCCGTGAAGTGCTTGCCGAAGCCCGGGTCGGCGAGGATCTCCTCGCGCTCGGCGGCGGCACGGCGCTCGGGTGAGGGGGTGGTGGCGAACGCGAGTCCGAAGTCGGTGTCGGTGCTCATACGGGGAGACTCCTGTCAGGCGGTGGTGGTGCGTGCCGTGGCCGCGGCGGCGATGGCGTCGCCGATCTCGGCCGTGCGACGCTGCGAGGTGCCCCGGTCGGCGAGGTCGGCCTCGACCGCCCGCGTGACCGCCGCCGCGAGGTCGCTGCGACCGATGTGGTCGAGCAGCAGTGCGACGGACAGGATGGCGGCCGTGGGATCGGCCTTCTGCTGACCCGCGATGTCCGGCGCGGAGCCGTGGACCGGCTCGAACATGCTGGGGAAGGTGCCGTCCGGGTTGATGTTGCCCGAGGCCGCCAGACCGATGCCGCCGCTGATCGCGCCGGCCAGGTCGGTGATGATGTCCCCGAAGAGGTTGTCGGTGACGATGACGTCGAACCTAGCAGGTTCGCGCACCATGTGGATGGTGACGGCGTCGACGTGCTGGTAGTCCACCGTGACGTCCGGGTACTCCTGCCCGACGGCCGCGACGGTGCGCTGCCAGAGGGCTCCGGCGTGCACCAGGACGTTGCTCTTGTGCACGAGCGTGAGCTGCTTGCGCGGCCGCCGGTCCGCCAGCTCGAACGCGTACCGGACGACGCGCTCGACACCGTACGCGGTGTTCAACGAGACCTCGGTCGCGATCTCCTGCGGGGTCCCGACGCGGATGGCGCCGCCGTTGCCGACGTACGGTCCCTCGGTGCCCTCGCGCACGACCACGAAGTCGACGTCACCGGGGGACGTCAGCGGCGTCGTCACCGACGGGTAGACGACGGTCGGGCGCAGGTTCACGTAGTGGTCGAAAGCGAACCGCAGCTTCAGCAGCAGCCCGCGCTCGATGATCCCGCCCGCGAGCCGGGGGTCGCGGGGGTCCCCGCCGACCGCGCCGAGCAGGATCGCGTCGTGGGTGGCGATGGCGGACATGTCGTCCTCGGTGAGGATGTCACCGGTCTCGAGGAACCGGTCGGCACCGAGGGAGAACGGGGTCTCCTCCACCACGAGGTCGTCCGGCAGCACGGCGTGCAGGACCTTCAGCGCCTCGTCGACCACCTCGGGTCCGATGCCGTCCCCGCGGATCACCGCGAGCTTCACCGTCTGCGTCATGTCCGCCACTCCCCTACAGCGTGATGTCGATCTCGCGGAGCGAGGCCGCGTCGATCGTGGACCGGACGTGCTCGAGGATCTCGGCCGGGACCGGCGAGTCGACGGTGAGGACGCTCAGCGCCTGGCCGCCGGCGGCTTCCCGCGAGATCTGCATCGCCGCGATGTTGATGCCGGCGTCGCCGAACTCCTTGCCGTAGACCGCGACGATGCCGGGCCGGTCGGTGTACTCCATCACCACGTGGTGCTCGGCGAGGGCGACCTCGACGTCGTGACCGTTGATCTCGACGAGCTTCGCGACCTGCTTCGGGCCGGTGAGCGTGCCGGACACGCTGATCGCCGGGCCGTCGGACTGGGCCCCGCGGATCGTGAGCACGTTCCGGTACTCCGGGCTGTCCGAGTCGGTGATGAGCCGCACGGTGACCCCGCGCTGCTCGGCGATCAGCGGTGCGTTGACGTAGGACACCTGGTCGCTGACGACGTCGGTGAAGACGCCCTTGAGCGCCGCGAGCTTCAGCACGCTGACGTCGAACTCGGCGAGCTCGCCGTGCACCTCGACGTCGATGCTGGTGACGGGCGACGTCGCGAGGCCGGTGAACACCTGACCGAGCTTCTCGACGAGCGGGATGCCCGGGCGCACGTACGGGTCGATGACGCCACCGGCGACGTTGACCGCGTCGGGGACGAGTTCGCCGCCGAGGGCGAGCCGCACGGACTTGGCGACCGAGACGCCCGCCTTCTCCTGCGCTTCGTCCGTCGAGGCACCGAGGTGCGGCGTGACGACGACGTTCGGGAGCGCGACGAGCGGCGAGTCCTTCGGGGGCTCGGACACGAAGACGTCGAGACCGGCGCCGGCGATCGTGTTCGAGGTGAGCGCACGGTGCAGCGCGTCCTCGTCGATCAGTCCGCCGCGGGCGACGTTCACGACGAACGCGGTCGGCTTCATGAGCGCGAACTGGTCGTCCGAGATCATGCCGACCGTCTCCGGCGTCTTCGGCATGTGGATCGTGGTGAAGTCGGCGCGCTTGAGCAGGTCCTCGAGCGAGACGAGCTCGACCCCGAGCTGCTGGGCACGGGCCGTGGTGACGTACGGGTCGTACGCGATGACCTGGACGCCGAACGCCTGCAGGCGCTGGGTGATGAGCGCACCGATGCGGCCGAGGCCGATGATGCCGACGGTCTTCTCGTACAGCTCGACACCGGTGTACGCGGAGCGCTTCCAGGTGCCGGCGGCGAGCGACGCGTGCGCGGCCGGGATGTGGCGCGCGAGCGACAGGATGTGGCCGACCGTGAGCTCGGCGGCGGAGATGATGTTCGACGTCGGCGCGTTGACGACCATCACCCCGGCGGTGGTGGCCGCCTTGATGTCGACGTTGTCGAGGCCGACACCGGCGCGGGCGACGACCTTGAGGTTCGGGGCCGCGGCGATCGCCTCGGCGTCGACCTTGGTGGCGGAGCGCACCAGGATGGCGTGCGCATCGGCGAGGGAGGCCAGGAGGGCGGGGCGGTCGGTACCGTCCACGTTCCGGATCTCGAAGTCGGGCCCGAGGGCGTCGACTGTGGCGGGCGAGAGTTCTTCGGCGATCAGGACGACCGGCTTCGGCACAGCTGCAGTTTCCTCACACGAGACGGGCGGTATCCCACCATCGTATCGACGTGCGCACGTGGTTACGACCGCAGGGGCGGTCCGGTGGGCGACCACACGACGGACGGGAGGCGCGGTGCCAGCCGGCACCGCGCCTCCTGGCCGTCGGACGGACCGTCAGAAATCCAGCAGCCGCGGCACGAAGAGCTGCAGATCGAGCCACAGCGCGCCGGCGGCGGCGAACGCGAGGACGAAGACGCCGATCGTCACCGCGAGCCGCGCGCGACGGCTCACCCACAGCGCGACGACGAACGCAACCGGCGCGATCGCGATGTCCAGCACGAGCCACACCCACGGGGTGCTGCGGGCCAGCGAGTCGCCGCCGGACGTCGTGCCGAGGAACGCGTTGAACGCGCGGACGGACTGCGAGACGGTCACGAGGTTGCCGACGCTCTGCACGGTCATGTACGCGAACAGCAGGGCGAACACGAGCCAGACGACGACCTTGCCGACGAACGCCCGGGACGACCGACGGACGGTCGGCGTCGCGGCGGTCACCCGAAGCTCCGCGTCATGAGGAAGGGCCACGGGAAGAGGACGAGGGCGCCGAGCAGCATCCACAGCAGACGGCTCCGCGTGCGCTGTCCACGGCCGGCCCAGAGCACGACGGTGAACCACAGCGCGGGCGCGACGATCGACAGGAACCGGAGGACCTCGACGAAGACGGTCAGCACGGTGTCGACGTCCGAGACGTACGAGGTCGAGGCCGTGAGCAGCCAGGCCACCGTGTAGAGCAGGTACAGGCCACCGAAGACGCCGAACCCGATGAGCGCGCCGGAGGTCTCTGGGGCCTCGGGGTCACGGCCGGAGCGTTCCTTGACGGTGACCGGGTTGTGCGCCGCGTCGACGTGGGTCGCGTCGTCGGCGTCGCCCCAGCTGAGGGCGTCGTCGTCGTGGTCGACCGAGCCGTCGGGCGGGGATGCTGCCGTGGTCATGCCTCGATTCTACGAGGCGTGCCGCTCCGGCTCGACCACGGACGACCTGTGCGGCCGCCGGTCAGACGTCGGCGGGCTGGGTCTCGAGGACCTCGGCGACGACCTCGCGCACCGCGGGGAACAGCGGGTGGCTCTCCATCAGGCCGGTGAGGATCTCGGTGAGGGCGTGTGCCGTCGCACCCGAGCGGAGCAGCGCGTGCAGCTCGATCGACTCGGGGTCGTTCTCGTCGTCGAAGTCGAGCGCGACGCGCACGGCGCCGAGCAGGTGGTCGACGGGGAGCCCGCGTTCGGCGAGCTGCGCGGCCGGGCCGACGAAGCGCTCGCGGCGGCCGAGCTTCCGGAGCGGGTTGCGTCCGACGCGGACGGTCGTGTCCGGGAGGTGCGGGTTCGCGATGCGGGAGAGGTTCGCGGCGACGTAGCGCGCGTGCTCCTCCGGGTCGAAGCCGTGCTTGGCGACGAGGAGCGCGGTGGTCTCGGCGAGGACGCCGTCGACCTCGGCGCGGACGGCCTCGTCCTCGAGTGCCTCGCGGATGAGGCGGATGCCCCGGACGTAGCCGTGGTAGGCGGCCGTCGCGTGCGCGGTGTTCACCGTGTAGAGCTTGCGCTCGACGAACGGCTGCAGGTCGTCGACCCAGGTCACGCCGTCGATCGCGGGCGGCTCGGCATCGGAGTCGGCGAAGGGCGTGCGCTCGATGACCCACTCGTAGAACGGCTCGAGCACGACGTCGAGGCCGCCGGACTGGCCGAGGACCCCGGACTGGTCGGGGACGATGCGGTCGATGGCGCAGTTCGCGAAGACGGCGGCGATGTCGCGGTCCTCGAGGATGGGGGCACGACGGATGCTGGCGTGCAGGGAGTCCGTCGCGTTGAAGGCGTTCTCGCACGCCACGATCGTGACGTCGCCACGGTCGAGCGGCCGGGCGGCCAGCCCCTCGGCGATGATGGGGGCGACGAGCGGGAGGGTCCGGGCGCCGACCGCGGTCGTGACGACGTCGGCCTCGGCGATGGCCCGGACGACCTGCTCGCGGTCGGTCTTGCTGCTGAGTGCCGTGAACCCGTAGACGAGGTGCTCGACCGGCATCTCGCCGACCTCGTGCACGACGAACCGGCCGGCTTCGTTCAGTGCCGAGACGACGCGGTCGTCGACGTCCACGAAGGTGAGCTCGTAGCCGCTCGCGACCAGGAACTGCCCCACGAACCCGCGTCCGATCTTGCCGGCGCCGATGTGGACCGCTCGCTTCGTCACCGCCATCCGACGATCCTCCCATGCTGGACGACGACCTGAGGACCGCCCATGTCCGGGCCGGACGACGGTCGTCGCGAAACGTCCCCGGGAACGCCGAGGGGACGCCGGTGGGCGGCGTCGGGGCTGGTGGTGAAGTGCTGCATAACGTTCGGGTCACATCGCGAGGCGGCGGTGCGGGTGCACCGCCGCCTCGTCGTCGAGTGGTGTTGCGAAGACTACCGCGCGGCGGAACCGTCCACGTAGTCGGCGTCGTTCGACTTCCACGCGAAGAGGGCGCGCAGCTCGCGACCGGTCGCCTCGATCGGGTGGCCCTCGCCCTTCGCGCGGAGTGCCTTGAACTCCGGCGCGCCGGCGTCCTGGTCGTCGATGAAGCGCTTCGCGAAGGCACCGTTCTGGATGTCCGCGAGGACGGCCTTCATGTTCTCCTTGACCTCGGGCGAGATCACGCGCGGGCCGGAGACGTAGTCACCGAACTCGGCCGTGTCGGAGATCGACCAGCGCTGCTTCGTGAGGCCGCCCTCCCAGATGAGGTCGACGATGAGCTTGAGCTCGTGCAGGACCTCGAAGTAGGCGATCTGCGGCTGGTAGCCGGCCTCGACCAGGGTCTCGAAGCCGTACTGGATGAGCTGCGAGGTGCCACCGCACAGGACGGCCTGCTCGCCGAACAGGTCGGTCTCGGTCTCCTCGGTGAAGGTCGTCTTGATGCCGCCGGAGCGGAGGCCGCCGATGGCCTTCGAGTACGACCACGCGAGGTCCCAGGCGGAGCCGGACGCGTCGACCTCGACGGCGACGATCACGGGGACGCCGCGGCCGGCCTCGTACTCGCGGCGCACGGTGTGCCCCGGGCCCTTGGGGGCGACGAGCGACACGTCGACGCCCTCCGGCGCCTGGATGTAGCCGAAGCGGATGTTGAAGCCGTGGCCGAAGACGAGCGTGGCGCCCGGCTTGAGGTTGGGTTCGATGTCGTCCTTGTAGACGATGCGCTGGACCTGGTCCGGCGCGAGGATGACGACGACGTCCGCCCAGGCCGTGGCGTCGGCCGGGGTGAGGACCTCGAAGCCGGCTTCTTCCGCCTTCTGGCGGCTCTTCGAGCCCTCCTGCAGGCCGATCTTGACCTCGACGCCGCTGTCGCGGAGGTTGAGGGCGTGGGCGTGGCCCTGCGAGCCGTACCCGATGACGGCGACCTTCTTGCCCTGGATGAGCGTCAGGTCGGCGTCGGCGTCGTACACGATGTCAGTCACGGTGGTGGTTCTCCTGTGGTCGGTTCGGGAAGCGTTGGTTGCGGTGAGTCGGGAGGAGACGGACTGGAGGCGCGGTGCGGGTGGCGACCCGCGCCTCCGGTCCGTCACGGGTCGCGGTCAGCGCACCCGGTCGGTGATGCTCTTGGGCCCACGGCCCATGCCGAGGAGGCCCGCACGGGCGAGCTCCTTGATGCCGTAGGGCTCGAGCACGCGGAGGATCGCCTGGATCTTGCCGGGGTCGCCGGTCACCTCGACGATGAGCGAGTCGTTCGCGACGTCGACGACCTGCGCACGGAACAGGTTCACTGCCTCGAGCACGGCCGAGCGCGTCTGGTTGTCCACCCGCACCTTCACGAGCATGTGCTCGCGCTGGACGGACTGGGAGAAGTCCAGCTCGACGATCTTGATGACGTTGACCAGCTTGTTGAGCTGCTTCGTCACCTGCTCGAGCGGGAGGTCCTCGACGTCGACGACGACCGTGATCCGGCTGAGGCCGTCGACCTCGGTGTTGCCGACCGCGAGGGACTCGATGTTGAACCCGCGGCGCGCGAACAGACCGGCGACGCGCGTCAGCAGACCCGGCTTGTCCTCGACGAGGAGGGAGAGGACGTGGCTCATGCGGTTTCCCCCGTCATGTCGGCGTCCTCGTCGTCCCAGGTGGGGGCGAGGGCCTGGGCGTACTCGATGGACGAGTTGCTGACTCCCTGCGGGACCATCGGCCAGACCATCGAGTCGCGGCTCACGACGAAGTCGATCACCACGGGGCGGTCGTTGGTCTCGAGGGCGAGCTGGATGGCGGCGTCGACCTCGTCCGCCTTCTCGACACGGATGCCGAGGGCACCGTACGCGTCCGCCAGCTTCACGAAGTCGGGCACGCGGCGCGAGTCGTGGCCGGTCTCGAGGTCGGTGAACGAGTGGCGGCCGTCGTAGAACAGCGTCTGCCACTGCCGCACCATGCCGAGCGACGAGTTGTTGATGATCGCGACCTTGATCGGGATGTCGTTGATGACGCAGGTCGCGAGCTCCTGGTTGGTCATCTGGAAGCAGCCGTCGCCGTCGATCGCCCAGACCACGCGGTCCGGCTCGGCGACCTTCGCGCCCATCGCAGCGGGGACGGAGTAGCCCATCGTGCCCGCGCCGCCGGAGTTCAGCCAGGCGTTCGGGCGCTCGTACTTGATGAACTGCGCCGACCACATCTGGTGCTGCCCGACGCCGGAGGCGTAGATCGCCTCGGGGCCGCTCAGCTCGCCGATGCGCTTGATGATGGCCTGCGGCGCGAGCAGTCCGTCCGTCGGCTCCGCGTAGCCGAGCGGGAAGTCGACCTTGAGCTGCTCGAGCTTCGCCCACCACTCGGCGGTGCTCGCACGCTGGTCGGTCGGGATGCCGCCCCACGCGTCGAGCAGGTCGACCAGGACCTCTTTCGCGTCGCCCACGATCGGGACGTCGGCGAAGCGGATCTTCGAGATCTCGGCCGGGTCGATGTCGACGTGCACGACCTTGGCGTTCGGCGCGAACTCGTCGGCCTTGCCGGTCACGCGGTCGTCGAAGCGGGCGCCGAGCGCGATGATGAGGTCGCTGTCCTGCAGGCCGAGCACCGCCGGGACGGTGCCGTGCATGCCGGGCATGCCGAGGTGCTGCGGGTGCGAGTCGGGGAAGGCGCCCCGCGCCATCAGCGTCGTGACGACCGGCGCACCGGTGGCCTCGGCGAAGCGGAGCAGCTCGGCGGTCGCCCGGGAGCGGATGACGCCGCCGCCGACGTAGAGCACCGGGCGCTCGGACTCGGCGAGGAGCTGCGCGGCCGCGGTGATCTGCTTGCCGTGCGCCTTGGTGACCGGACGGTAGCCGGGCAGGTCGATCTTGGGCGGCCAGACGTACGGCGCCGACTTCTGCTGGGCGTCCTTCGTGATGTCGACCAGCACGGGGCCGGGGCGTCCGGTCGTCGCGATGAGGTGCGCCGCGGCGAGGGTCGCCGGCACGTCGGCCGGGTCGGTCACGAGGAACGAGTGCTTCGTGATCGGCATCGTGATGCCGACGATGTCGGCTTCTTGGAAGGCGTCCGTCCCCATCAGGGTCGAGAAGACCTGGCCGGTGATCGCGATGAACGGCACCGAGTCCATGTACGCGTCGGCGATCGCGGTGACGAGGTTCGTCGCGCCGGGGCCCGAGGTCGCGATGGCGACGCCGACCTTGCCGGACGCCGAGGCGTAGCCCTCGGCGGCGTGGCCGGCGCCCTGCTCGTGCCGGACGAGGACGTGGCGGATCGTCTGCGACGCCATGAGCTCGTCGTAGAACGGGATGATCGCACCGCCCGGCAGGCCGAAGACGTCGGTGATCCCGAGGTGCTCGAGCGTCCGGAGGACGGCTCCCGAGCCGGTCAGGATCTCCGGCGTCCGGCGTGCACCGGCGGCCGCGGACAGCGGAGTGGCTTCCGTGGGCATGAGGTGTTCCTTGCCTGGAGTGATGGCGATGGTGCGTGTGTCGACGCTAGCCCGTGACCGCGCCCTTGGCGGCGGACTGGACGAGCTTCGCGAACTTCGCGAGGACTCCGCGGGTGTAGCGCGGGGGCAGCGGGGCCCAGCCTTCTCGGCGGGCTTCCAGCTCGGCTTCGTCGACCAGTAGGTCGAGCGAGCGAGCCGCGATGTCGACACGGATGCGGTCGCCATCGCGCACGAATGCGACTGGACCTGCGTCCACCGCTTCCGGTGCGATGTGGCCGATGCACAGGCCGGTTGTGCCGCCTGAGAATCGTCCGTCCGTCAACAGTAGTACATCCTTGCCGAGTCCAGCGCCCTTGATGGCCGCCGTGATGGCGAGCATCTCGCGCATGCCCGGGCCGCCCTTGGGCCCCTCGTACCGGATGACGACGACGTCGCCCTTCTGGATCTTCCCCTCGGTGAGGGCGTCCATGGCGGCGCGCTCGCGGTCGAACACCCGCGCGGGGCCCTCGAAGACCTCGGCGTCGAAGCCGGCCGTCTTCACCACGGCGCCCTCCGGTGCGAAGGAGCCCTGCAGGATCGTCAGGCCGCCGGTGGCGTGGATCGGGTTGTCGAGCGTCCGGAACACCTCGCCGTCGAGCTCCGGCGGGTCGATCTCGGCCAGGTTCTCGGCGAGGGTCTTGCCGGTGACGGTCATGACGTCGCCGTGCAGCAGGCCGGCGTCGAGCAGCGCCTTCATGATCACCGGGATGCCGCCGTTGCGGTCCACGTCGACCATGACGTACTTGCCGAACGGCTTCATGTCGGCGAGGTGCGGGACCTTCGAGCCGATGCGGTTGAAGTCGTCGAGGGAGAGCTCGACCTCGGCCTCGTGCGCGATCGCGAGGAGGTGGAGGACGACGTTCGTGGAGCCTCCGAGTGCCATGGCGACGGCGATGGCGTTCTCGAACGCCTCCTTCGTGAGGATCTGGCGCGCGGTGAGGCCCAGGCGGAGCATGTTGACCACGGCCTCGCCGGAGCGGTGCGCGTAGTAGTCACGACGACGGTCGGCGCTGGGCGGCGCTGCCGAGCCGGGGAGCGACATGCCGAGGGCCTCGGCGACCGACGCCATGGTGTTCGCGGTGTACATGCCGCCGCAGGCGCCCTCGCCCGGGACGATCGCACACTCGATCTTCTTGAGTTCCTCTTCCGACATGGTGCCGGCCTTGCACGCGCCGACGCCCTCGAAGGAGTCGATGATCGTGACCTCCTTGAAGGAGCCGTCGGCCTGCTTCACGTAGCCCGGCATGACCGAGCCCGCGTAGAGGAAGACGCTCGCGAGGTCGAGGCGCGCGGCCGCCATGAGCATGCCTGGAAGGGACTTGTCGCAGCCGGCGAGCAGGACGGTGCCGTCCAGCCGCTCGGCGTTCACGACGGTCTCGACGCTGTCGGCGATGACCTCACGCGAGACGAGGGAGAAGTGCATGCCCTCGTGGCCCATCGAGATGCCGTCGGAGACGGAGATGGTGCCGAACTGGAGCGGGTACCCGCCGCCGGAGTGGACGCCCTCCTTCGCCCCCTGCGCGAGGCGGTCGAGGGAGAGGTTGCACGGGGTGATCTCGTTCCACGAGGAGGCGATGCCGATCTGCGGCTTCTCCCAGTCCTCGTCCCCCATCCCGACGGCACGCAGCATGCCACGCGAGGTGGTTGCTTCGATCCCGTCGGTGACGACCCGGCTGCGCGGCTTGACGTCGATATCAGGCATGGGGTGAGTCTAGGCGCAGTTGGGATACCAAGCCGACAACTCCATGCATCCGCATGGGTGACGGGCGGTCCAGGAGGCGCGGTGCGGGTCCGCCTGGTCGCTGCGGGTCAGCGCGTGGCGCGGATCCGGGCGAGCTGCTTCAGCACGTCGGTGAGCGCCGCGGGGTCGGCGACCCGGTACCCGGCGAGCGTGTCGCCCTCCCCCACCTTCACGCCGACGTCGCCGTCGCGGAGCACCCGGAAGGCGTCCTCGTCGGTGACGTCGTCGCCGGCGAAGAACACCGCGTCGGCGCCGTGCAGGTCGCGCAGCCGGGCGATCGCGTCACCCTTGGTGACGTGCCGGACGGCGAACTCGAGGATGTCCTTGCCCCCGCGTTCGAGAACGTGCGGGTCGGCCTCGTGCGCGGCGGCACTCGCGGCGGCGTTCGCCTCGGCAGCGACCTCGGCGCTCACCCGGCGGGTGTGCACGCCGTGGCCGGCGGGCTTGTGCTCGATGACGACACCCGGGAACCGCTCCCCGACCGCGTCGAGCGCGGTGCCGATCCGGGCCACCCGGGCCTGCTCGTCGTCGGTGAGGGCCGCTTCGTCGTGCCCGTCGACGCGCCACTCGACGCCGTGCGACCCGACGAGGGCCATCTCGGCGGGGGCGTGCGTCACCGCGGCGAGGCTGTCCAGCGGGCGCCCGGAGACCAGGACGACCTCGGTGTCCTTCGCCCGGTGCAGGGTGAGGACGGCCGCCCACGAGCCGGGCAGCGCGCCGACCTGCGACGGGTCGTCGGCGAACGGCGCGAGCGTGCCGTCGAAGTCGAGGGCGACGATGAGTCGCGGCGCAGCCGCGAGCGTCTCGAGGGCCCGGTCGATGGCGGTCTGGTCGGTGGTCGTCTCAGGCATCACGCGCCTCCCGGGTGTCCTCGGCAGCACGCGCCGTCTGGGCGTCCTGGTCGAAGATCGACATGTTGTCCGTCTGTGCCTCGCGGTGCTGGTCCTTCGGGTCCGCCGCGGAGGGGTCGATCTGCGCGTTCTTCGGGGCGTGGCGGTCGAGCGCCTCGAGGAACGAGCGCGACCAGCGCGCCACGTCGTTGTCGCGGACGCGCTTGCGGAGGGCCCGCATGCGGGTCGAGCGTTCGCGTCGGGGCATCTCGATCGCGCGCTGGATCGAGTCCTTCAGCGCGCCGATGTCGTGCGGGTTGACGATGACGGCCTGCTTCAGTTCGTCGGCGGCACCGGCGAACTCGGACAGGATGAGGACGCCGTCGTTGTCGAACCGGGCCGCGACGTACTCCTTCGCGACGAGGTTCATGCCGTCGCGGAGGGCCGTGACGAGCATGATGTCCGCGGCGAGGTAGAGCGCCACCATCTCCTCGCGCGGGTAACCGTGGTGCAGGTAGGCGATCGGCTGGTGTCCGATCACGCCGAGGTCGCCGTTGATGCGGCCGACCGTGAGCTCGATCTCGTCGCGGAGCGTGGCGTACGTGTCGACGCGCTCGCGGCTCGGGCTGGCGACCTGCACGAGGGTGGCGTCCTCGACCGCGATGCGGCCGTCCTCGACGAGTTCGCCGAAGGCCTTGATCCGGTGGCGGATGCCCTTCGTGTAGTCCAGGCGGTCGACACCGAGCAGCACCGTCTTCGGGTTGCCGAGGCTCGCGCGGATCTCTCGGGCGCGCTCCTGCACCTCGGGTCGGTGCGCGATCTCCTCGAAGCCGGCGGCGTCGATGGAGATCGGGAAGTGCCGGGCCTCGACGTGCCGCACCGTGATGCCCTTGCGGCTGCGCGGTGCGTCCGGGTCGTCGACGGGGACGTCGATCGTCTGCCCCTTGGTCGTGTAGCCCTTGATGTGCCGGACCGCCCGGAGGAAGTCGCTCGCGTCGTCGTGCCGCTGGAAGCCGATCACGTCCGCCCCGAGCAGGCCGTCGAGGATCTGTGCGCGCCACGGGAGCTGGGCGTAGATGCCGACGGGCGGGAACGGGATGTGGTTGAAGAAGCCGATCGTCAGGTCCGGGCGGAGCTCGCGGAGGAGTGCGGGGACGAGCTGCAGCTGGTAGTCCTGCACCCAGACGATGCCGTCCTGCTCGACGATCTCGGCGATCTGCTCGGCGAAGCGCTGGTTCACGCGCTTGTACGCGTTCCACCAGTCGCGGTGGTAGCTCGGGTGCTCGATGACGTCGTGGTAGAGCGGCCAGAGGGTGTCGTTGCTGAACCCCTCGTAGTACTCCTCGACGTCGTCGTTGCTCAGCGGGACGGGCACGATGTGGATGCCCTCGTTGTCGAACGGGGCGACCTCGACGTCGGGCTGACCGACCCAGCCGACCCAGGCACCGTCGTTCGCGCGCATCACCGGTTCGAGTGCGGTGACGAGGCCGCCGGGCGAGTGCCGCCAGCCCTCGTTGCCGTCCTCGTCGACGATGCGGTCGACCGGCAGGCGGTTCGAGGCGACGACGAAGGCGTAGCGGGTCTGTTCGGTGCGGGGTGCTGCCATGGGGTGCTGGGTTCTCCGTTCCGCCCGGCACGATCGCCGGGTTCGGTGCCGAAGTTACCAGCGTGCCGACAGCGGATTCACGGCGGATCGACGGCTTCCGGTACGCTGCGTCCATCGTGTCGGGGGGACACGCAGGTGACGCACGGGGTCGTCACCGCCTTCTCGACGAGAGAGGACCCAACCGTCGTGAGCGATCAGTCGCCCGTCCCGCCCGTTCCGCCCGGGCTCCCGTCAGCCGCGCCGGCCGCGTCCGACCCGCTCGGTCGCCTGCTCCGCGCCGTCCCCGGTCGTGACTGGGTCGCCGCCGTCGTCGCGGCCGTCGGCGGGTGGGTCGCGGCGTACATCGTCGCGGCGATCTCGCTGTTCCTGACGGTCGCCGTGGCCGCCGCCGGTTCCGGTCCGGTGTCCACGGGCTCGTCCTCGGGCCTCGGCACCGGCGGCTCCGACCTCGGGTCGGCCGGGGCGCAGGACGTCCAGTCGCTGCTGTCGGGTGTGAGCGTGCTGCTGGGGTCCCCGGCGCAGCTCGTCGCCCTCGCGGACCTCGGGCGGCTGCACGGCTCCGGTTCGATCCTGCTGCTCGGTTCCGGGTCGGGGTCGGTCGGCGTCGCGCCCGTGCTGGTGCTCGCGGCGCAGGTCGTGCTCGCGGTCGTGCTCACGCGCCGCATCCGGAGCCGGGTCCTCGCGCTCCCGCAGCTCGTCGTCACGGCGGTCGTCGCCGGGCTCGTGACCACCGCGGTCACCACGCTCGCCGGCCTCGTGCTCGCCATCCGGTTCCCCGCCGTCTCCGGGGTGCAGATCGACCCCGTGCACGCCGTGGGGATCGGCAGCGTGCTCGGGTCGTTCGTGATCGGCACCCTCGCGGTGCTGCTCGCCCGTCCGTCGCTCCTCGTCGGCCGGAGCACCTCCGTCGCCCGGGCACTCGGTGCCCTGCGGGTCGCCGCGTGGCAGCTCGGCGGGCTCCTCGTCCTGCTCGCCCTCGTGCTCGTCGTCGTGGCGCTCGTCGCGCAGCCGTCGTGGGGCGCCGCCCTGCCGCTGCTGCTCGGCAACACGGCCGTCGCCCTGACCGCGCTCGGCTTCCTCGGCGGGGTCGGCACGTCCGGACTCGGTGCCGCCGGGAGCGACGCCTCGGTCTTCGCGGGCGCCGGTGGCTGGACCTGGCTCGTCGTCCTGCTCGTCGTCGTGAGCTCGTTCGCGGCCGGTCTGGCGCTCGCGGTGCGCCGGAACGACCGGGTCCGCACGACGCTCGACTGGGTCGCGACGCCCGTGGTCTGGTTCGTCGCCGGACTCGTGCTGTTCGTGCTCGGCACCGGCGTGGTGTCCTACCAGGTGACCGGTTCGAGTGCGGTCGGCGGGTCCGGCTCGGTCGGTGTGGCCCCGTGGACGCCCGTCGTCTTCGCGCTCTGGGGCGGGGCCATCGAGGTCGTCGCCCGGTACGTCGCGCCCGTGCTGCTCCCCCGCCTCGGCGGCGGCGTGCTGCTGCGGACGGCGCGCGTGGTGGGGACCGACCCGGTGCCGGTGCCGGTGCCGGCGCCGGTGCCGGTGCCGGCCCGGCCGACCGCTCCGGCCGACGGTGCCGCTCCGGTGTGGGCGGTGCCCGACGATGCGGTGGCCCCGGCGGCCCCGGCGGCCACGGCAGACCCGTCGCAGCCGGACCAGCCCGTCCAGCCCGGTGCGCCGGTCGGCCAGCCGCACCCGAGCCAGCCCTTCGTCGGCCAGGGCGCCCCCGCCCCCGCGCCGATGTCCCCGCACGCGAAGAAGGTCCTCGTGCGCTCCCTCGTCGCGGGCGGCGCGGTCGTCGTGGTCGTCGTGGCGGGAGCGATCACCACGGGCGTGCTCCGCACCACCGTCTGGGGCCCCGGACCCACGGCCCGGTCGTACGTCGACGCCATCGCGCAGGGCGACGCGGACACCGCGGCGAGCCTGAGCGAGGTGACCGGCGACGCCTCGATGCTCGACTCCGCCGTGCTGCAGAGCGCGAAGGACCGTCCCACCGACGTCCGCGTCGGCCGGGTGTCGACCAGCGGGGACACCGCGTACGCGAACGTCACCTTCCGGCAGGGCGACGCGCAGCGCTCCGGCCAGATCGTCCTCGAGCGCACCGGCACGTCGTTCCTCGTGAAGGACGAGTGGCGCGTCACGGAGCCGCTCACGGACCGCGTGACCATCACGGCCGGAACGGTCCTCGAGGGCGCCGACGTGACGATCGGCGGCAAGAAGATGGGCGAGATCGAGAACGGCGCCTTCACGTCGCTCGCCTACCCCGGCAGCTACCAGGTCGAGGTCGGCGGCACGGAGTACTTCACCGGCGGCACCGAGACGCTCCGCGTGGGGTCGTCGAGCTCGCCGTACGCCGACTTCGAGGCGAAGCCCACGAAGCAGCTCGAGACCGACGCCGAGCAGTACGTGTCGGACCTCATCGACGACTGCGCGGCGAAGACCGACATCAGCTACGCGGACGGCTGCCCCTGGTACGGCCCGTACGACGCGGACGGCGCGGTCCAGTACGACGTCCGGTCGAAGCCGGATCTCGAGGTGCAGTCCTCCGGTGGCGGACTCGTCGAGGTGACGAGCACCGCAGACGGCAGGATCGGGTACTCCTACACGGACTACTTCGGCGACGCGCAGAAGAGCGAGGACACCTTCGACGTGGACGTCTACCTGAAGGTCGAGGACGGGAAGCTCGTCTCGGCGTACTGAGAGCCCGCACCGCGTGCACGGCCGACCCTGGAGTCCCGGGGTCGGCCGTCTCACTAGGCTCGACCCCATGGTCATGACACGGGCGTGGCGGAACGGCACCGCGGCGGAACGGGACTTCCCGGTCGACCGGATCTCCGAGCTCATCGCCGAGGACGGCACCTTCGTGTGGGTCGACTACACGGACCCCGATCCGTCCGACCTCGAGCACGTCGAGGCCGAGCTCGGCATCCACGCGCTCGCGGTCGAGGACGCCGTCGAGCGCGGCCAGCGCCCGAAGCTCGACCGGTACCGCGACAGCCTCTTCCTGGTCGTCTACGACGTGGGCGGCCTCGACCACGCCGGGGACCTCACCACGCACGAGGTGAAGGCCTTCGTGACCGAGCACGCCCTCGTCACGATCCACGGCAGCGACGTCGACACCGGGGCCATGGAGCGCCGGCTCGACGCGACCACGGACATCGCCGACCACGGCGTCCCGTGGTTGATGTGGGGCCTGCTCGACGCGGTCACGGACCACGCCACGAACACGGTCGAGGACATCGAGCGCCGGATCGACGCGCTCGAGGAGGACCTCTTCGAACACGGCACCCCGCGTGAGAAGCAGATCCAGCGGCGATCGTTCCGCCTCCGCAAGGCCCTGGGCGTCCTGCGCCGTCAGGTGGTCCCCACACGGGACAGCGTCGCCTCGTTGCTGCACGGGGACGCCGAGACGATCTCGGACGGCATCCGCCCCTACTTCCGCGACGTCGAGGACCACCTCGTGTCGATCACCGACTCCGTCGACCAGCTCCGCGACGCGGTGTCGAGCGTCCTCGACACGAACCTCAACCTGGCGTCGAACCGGCAGAACACGGTCATGAAGAAGGTGACGAGCTGGGCGGCGATCATCGCGATCCCGACGGCGATCACGGGGTTCTTCGGCCAGAACCTGAAGTTCCCGGGAATGGGCGAGTGGAGCGGGCTCTACTTCTCCCTCGGGCTCATCATCGCCTCATCGCTGACGCTGTACCGGGTCTTCAAGGCGAAGGACTGGCTCTAGAGCCGCAGCGCGAGGACCCCGGCGACGACGGTGAGCGGTGCCACGATGCACCCGAGCGCCATGTACCGCCCCCACGACAGGTGGACGCCCTCGGACGACAGTCGTGCGTGCCACAGCAGCGTCGCGAGCGAGGCCCACGGCGTGATGAGGCAGCCGGCGTTCACCCCGACGAGGAGCGCCGCGTAGCGCAGGGCCTCGTGCCCGGCGGCCGGCTCGAGCACCAGGTAGGCGGGCAGGTTGTCGATCGCGTTCGCCGCCAGCGCGCCGGCACCGCCGAGCACCAGGAGCGACCCCGTCCCGGTACCACCGGAGAGCGCAGCCACGATCGGGTCGGTGATGCCGGTCGTGTGCAGCGTCTCGACGACCACGAACAACCCGGCCGCGAAGACGAGCGTCGACCACGGCACGCGCGACGGCTTGAGCTCCGACGGCGCCCGGAAGGCCGCGACGACCACGAGCACGACCGCCGCGGCGATCGCGGCGATCCACACCGTGACGCCGGCGGTCAGGGCGATCACCAGCGCGACGAGCACCGCCGACGCCGACCAGAAGAACACCGGGTCGGTCGCCGCCCGGACCGAGACCGGCGTGTACCGACCGAAGAGCTTGCCGCGGAACACCACGAGGAGCACGGCGCACGGGACCACCACGCCGGCGAGGGCGGCCCACACCATGAGCCCGGCGAACGGGATCGGCCCGTCGAGCCCGATGCGGTCGACGGCGAGCAGGTTCGTCAGGTTCGACACCGGCAGCAGCAGCGACGCCGTGTTCGCGAGCCACACGGTCGTCAGCGCGAACGGCATCGGCGGCAGTCCGACCCGCCGGGCGAGCGTGATGACGATCGGGGTGAGGAGCACGGCCGTGGTGTCGATCGACAGGAACACGGTGCACAGGACGGCGAGCACGACCACGGCGCCCCAGAGCCCGATCGTCCGACCGCCCCCGACCCGTGCGGCGACGTCGGCGAGCCGGTCGAAGACCCCGGCGTCCGCCGCGAGTTCGGCGACGACGGTGAGTCCGAGCACGAAGGCCAGCACCGGGACGACCCGGTCGGCGAGCTCGGCGAGGTCGGACAGTGGGAGCAACCCGAGGGCGACGCACACCGCGCCCACCACGAGCAGGACTCCCCCGATGACGGCCTGGCGCACGACGACTCCTCCACGAGTGCGCCGGGCAGGGCGTCCGGCGGCGCTCCAATGTACTGGCCGGTAGCGTTGACGGGACGACGACAGGAGGAACCCGTGCGGAAGTTCATGTTCAGCGGTGCGGTGTGGAGTTCGATCATCAGCGGCTACAGCGTGGTGCAGACCACGCGGCAGGGCCCGCGTGACTGGCGCCTCGCGCTGACGTGGGTGGCGTGGATCGCGACGACGCTTGTAGCGATCGGCACGGTCGTCGAGGACGACCGCGCCGTCAAGGCCAAGCAGCCGTAGACCGCGACGCGACCCGGTGACGGATAGGAGGGACGGTGCCAGCTGGCACCGTCCCTCCCGTCCGTCTGTTCCGGGGCCGGCCGGTCAGCGCTCCGACCGCGGGATGTCCGAGGTCTGGATCGGCCCCGTGAAGAGCGCCGCACGGTCGTCCTGGTCCGGCGTGAACAGCGCGGACTCCGACGCGGTCGACGCCGCGCGCCGTCGCGGCGCCGCGACCTCGTCCACCATGAGCACCCGCTGGACCGGCAGCGCATCGGGATGGGTCCGCTGGATCCAGTCGACGAGCTCCTCGCGGATGTAGCAGCGCAGGTCGAACAGGGACGGCGCGTCGTGCGAGGTCGCGAGGACCCGGACACGCACGGACCCCTGCACGGCGTCGGTGACCTGCAGGACCTTCACCCGGCGGTCCCAGAGCTCGGTGCGGTCGAGGATCCGGTCGAGCTCGGCCCGCATCTCCCCCGGCCGGACCCGCCAGTCGAGGTCGAGCTCGACGGCACCGAGCAGCTCGCTGTTGGTCCGGGTCCAGTTCTCGAACGGCGTGCTCGTGAAGTACGTCGACGGCAGCACGAACCGCCGGTCGTCCCACAGGTGCACGACGACGTAGGTGAGGGTGATCTCCTCGATCCGCCCCCACTGCTGCTCGACCACGACGACGTCGTCGACACGGATCGACCCGGAGAACGCGAGCTGCATGCCGGCGAAGACGTTGCCCAGCGTCGACTGCGCCGCGAGGCCCGCGATGACGGAGATGAGCCCCGCCGACGCGAGCACGCTCGCCCCGGCTGCCTCGACCCCCGGGAAGGTCAGCAGGATCGCGCCGATGCCGATGATCACGAGCACCGCGACGGTCAGCCGGCGGATCACGAGGACCTGCGTGCGGATGCGGCGGGCCTGCCGGTTGTCCGGGACGTCGATGCGGAAGCGGTGCAGGCCGAGGTCCTCGAGGAAGATCGCGATCTGGCACGCCAGCCAGGTGCCCGCGGCGATCGTGGCGATGAGGAAGCCGTGCGACACCGGCGCGCGCCACGGGAAGGCGTCCGGCCGGTTCGGGACGCTCGTGACGAAGGCGGCCCAGAGGAGCACGACGAGCAGTTCGGTGCGGAACGGGTGCTTCATGCGTCGGGAGAGCACGGCCGCCCAGCGTTCCCGCCGCGCGAGTGCACGGAAGACGAGATGCAGGACGAGCGCGGCGGCGGCGGTGACGAGCAGCGCGACGCCGATCGCGACGAGGAGCCGGAGGAGGATGTCCATCCCTCCATCGAAGCGGTGGACGACGGACGTCGTTCAGGAACGCGACCACCCACATGACAGGAGGCGTGGCGCCGGACCGGCGCCGCGCCTCCTGGCAGGGGCTGCTGCTACTTCGTCGAGGTGAGCGAGTCCACGTAGTCCTGGTGCTCGGACGCCCACTTCGCGGTGATCGCCGGGTACTCGCTCGTCTTCGCACCGCTGTTCACGAGCGCGTTCTCGAGTGAGTAGAGCGTGTCGGAGTCCATCGCGAAGTCCTCCATCCACTTCGACGCCTGCGGGAACTCGTCGGCGAAGTCCTTCTTGGCGATGGTGTGGATCTCCTCGTTCTTGCCGAGGGCGCCCTTCGGGTCCTCCAGGTCCTTGATCGGGAAGGCGTCGTACGCCCAGTGCGGACGCCACAGCGTCACGACGACGTCCTCCTTCTTCGCGATCGCGGCCTTGAGGTCGGCGAGCATCGCCGGCGTCGAACTCGTGATGAAGTCCATCCCGTCGAGGCCGTACTTCGGGATCACCTGGTCCTGCACGACCTTCGTCTCGCCGGCCGCGGGCTCGATGCCGACGATCTTGTTGCCGAAGTCCGAGGCCTTCGCCTGCAGTTCGTCGATCGAGTCGATGTCCGAGTACTCCGGCACGGCGAGCTCGAGCGACGCCTGCTCGTTCCACGCGCCGAGGTCCGTGAGGTCCTTGCCGTACGTGTCCATGTACTCCTTGTGCGTGTTCGGCAGCCAGGTGTCGAACACGACGTCGTAGTCGCCGGATGCGAGGCCCGTGTAGGCGGGTGCGACGTCGGAGTTCGTGAGCTGGACGTCGTAGCCCTTCTGCTCGAGGACGTGCTTCCAGAGGTAGCTCGCGGCGGTGTCCTCGTCCCAGCCGTTGAAGACGACGACGTGCATCGACTTCTGGTCGCCGTTGTCGAGCGTGCCGGAGGCGCCGTAGTACCCGGGCGGCATGCACGCGGACAGGCCGAGGGCGGTGGCGGCGGCGAGCGCGGCGGCCGCGAGGGTGCGCTTGGTTCGCTTCATGATCTGTTCCTTCCTCACGCGTCGACGGTCTGGCGGTCGGTGACCGCTTCGGTGGTGGCGGCGGTCTGGGCGGTCGCCGCGTTCGGCGTCGCGGTCACGGTGGGCTTCCGCTTCGCACGTCCGAAGAGCCTGGAGGCGCGGCCCGAGTCACCGCCGAGCGCTGCGGTCAGGCGGTCCAGCAGGATCGCCAGCACCACCACCGACAGGCCGGCCTCCGCACCGAGACCGACGTCGATGCGGTTCAGCGAGGCGACGATCTGCTCGCCGAGTCCCCCGGCGCCGACCATGCCGGCGATGACGACCATCGAGAGCGACAGCATGATGACCTGGTTGACGCCCGCCATGATGCTGGCCTTCGCGAGCGGCAGCTGGATCTGGCGGAGGATGCGCCACGGGCTCGACCCGAACGCGGCGCCGGCCTCGACGACCTCGCTCGGGACCCCACGGATGCCGAGCTCGGTGAGCCGGACGCCCGGAGCCATCGCGAACACGATCGTCGCGACGATGCCGGGGACGACGCCGACGCGGAAGAGCAGCAGCGCCGGGATCAGGTAGACGAAGGCCGGGGTGGTCTGCATGAAGTCGAGCACCGGGCGGATGATCCGGCTGGCGGTGTCCGAGCGGGCGGCCCAGATGCCGAGCGGGATGCTGAACACGACAGCGAGCCCCGCGGCGACGATCACGAGGGCGAGGGTGTCCATCGCGTTCGTCCACTGGCCGACGCTCACGATGAAGAGCAGACCGACGGCGGCGCCGAGCGCGAGCTTCCAGCCCTTGGCGACGAACGCCAGGACCACGAGGATCGCGACGACCACCCAGAACGGCGGCGTGGAGAGGAAGTACTCCATCCACGCGTCCATCCACGTGAACACGTAGCGGACGACGTCGAAGAAGCCGGAGAGGTAGGTGGTGATCCAGTCGACGATCGCTGCGACCCAGGTGCCGAGGGGCAGGTGGAAGTCGCCGAAGGAGTTGGTACCGGGGGTGATCATGCGTGGTCTCCTTCGGCGAGGGTCGAGTCCATGTCGGAGTCGGAGATGCGGGTGACCGGCTCGAGCACCGGGATGGGCATCGTCGCCGTCGGCACGTTGCCGAGGGCGGCGAGCAGGGTGACGCGCGGGACGACGCCGAGCAGGCGCCCCTCGTCGTCGACGACCGCGATCGGCAGCGGCGATTCCACCGCGAGCTCGAACAGGTCGGTCAGCGCGGTCTCCGGCGCGACCCGGGCGTACTCGGTGTTGACGATGGCGTCGAGGTTCGTGTCGCCGGCCTTGACCTGGCGCATCACGTGCCGGTCGCGGACCCAGCCCTCGAGCTTCCGGCCGCGTCCGGTCACGAAGACCGCGGCCGTCTGCAGGTCGCGCATGGTCCGGAGCGCGCCACGCGGGCCGACGGTCAGCGGGACCGCGGCACGTGCGGGCTCCATGACGCTCGACGCGGTGAGCACGCGGGCACGGTCGACGTCCTGCACGAACTGGGCGACGTAGTCGTTCGCGGGGTCCGTGAGGATGTCCTCCGGCGAACCGATCTGCACGATCCGGCCGTCGCGCATCACGGCGATCCGGTCGCCGAGGAACATGGCCTCGTTGAGGTCGTGCGTGATGAAGACGATCGTCTTGCCGAGGCGCTGCTGCAGGTCGACGAGCTGCTCCTGCATCTCGCGGCGGATGAGCGGGTCGAGGGCGCTGAAGGCCTCGTCCATCAGCAGGACGTCGGTCTCGGCGGCGAGGGCGCGGGCGATGCCGACGCGCTGCTGCATGCCGCCGGAGAGCTCGTCGGGCTTGGCGTCCGCCCAGACGTCGAGTCCGACCAGGCCGATGACCTCGCGGGCCTTGGCCAGCCGGGTGGCCTTGTCGACGCCGTTGACCTCGAGGCCGTACGCGACGTTCTCGAGCACCGTGCGGTGCGGCAGCAGCGCGAAGTGCTGGAAGACCATCGACACGCTGGTGCGGCGGATCTCGCGGATCTCCTTCGGCGTCGCCTTGGTGACCGTCCGGCCGCCGATCTCGACGCTGCCCGCGGTCGGCTCCAGCAGGCCGTTCAGCATGCGGATGAGCGTCGACTTGCCCGAGCCGGACAGGCCCATGACGACGAAGATCTCGCCGGGACGCACGTCGAAGGACGCGTCGATGACGGCTGCCGAGCCGAGGTCACGGACCTCGTCACGGGTGGCGCCGTCGGCCAGGCGGCGGACCGCTTCACCGGGTCGGCGGCCGAAGACCTTGTAGGCGCCGTGCACGCGCACGGCCGGGACGTCGGTGGGGTGGTCCGGCGTGACGGCACGCCGGTCCTGGGGTGGTGCGATGGTCAACGGTGCTCCTCGCGGGACCGCGGCGCGAGGACGGCGCACGGCGGTACCGGTGGTTGCGGACGGGTCGCCCGGCACCGTGTTCGGCGGCATCGCATCGAGCCCGCGCAACGGCGCAGGGCGAGCGATCACGCACGCGGGGGTCGTACTCGGGACGGCCCCGGTCCAGCCGACCGTACGGCCACCGCTGTGCTGCTGCGGTGGACGCGTCCTGATCGTCGGTGTCCCCTGAAGGGACGTTCAAGGCTATCCGCGCTTGTCCCCCGTCGCGAATCCGGGTCCGCCGGAATCCCGGCACCGGTGTACCCCGTTCACGGCGTGTCGCCCATCGGTGCGGGGATCGCGATCGTGACCGGCTCGTTACTTTTCAGGAGACTCGCATGGTTGTGTGTCACCCCGGTTCGACGCACCTGTAGCGTGTCGCGCATGACAGCGCAGAACGACACCGGGGTGGACCGCGCGCCCGCGAACGACTTCTCGCACGAGCAGGAGGGCTACCAGCACGGGCTGAAGCCCCGGCAACTGCAGATGATCGCCATCGGCGGCGCGATCGGCACGGGACTCTTCCTCGGCGCCGGCGGTCGCCTGCACACCGCGGGCCCGGCCCTGGCGGTCGTGTACCTCATCGCGGGCATCTTCGCGTTCTTCATCCTCCGGGCACTCGGTGAGCTCGTGCTGCACCGCCCGTCGTCCGGGTCGTTCATCTCGTACGCCCGCGAGTTCTTCGGTGAGAAGTTCGCGTACGCCGCCGGGTGGATGTACTTCCTGAACTGGGCGATGACCTCGATCGTGGACACCACCGCGGTCGCGCTCTACCTGCACTACTGGGCCGGACCGCGCGCGATCCCGCAGTGGGCGCTGGCCCTCGCGGCGCTCGTCGTCGTGCTGGCCGCGAACCTCGTCGCGGTGAAGGTCTTCGGCGAGCTCGAGTTCTGGTTCGCGATCATCAAGGTCGCCGCCCTGGTGGCCTTCCTCATCGTCGCGCTCGTGTGGCTCGTGTTCGCGTTCCCGGTGGAGGCGGGCGGCGAAGCGGTCCGCACCGGCTTCGGCATCTGGGCGGACAACGGCGGCCTCTTCCCGACCGGCCTGCTCCCGGCGGTCCTCGTGGTGCAGGGCGTCGTGTTCGCCTACGCCGCGATCGAGCTCGTCGGCACCGCGTCCGGCGAGACGCAGGACACCGAGAAGGTCATCCCCCGCGCGATCAACTCGGTCGTCTTCCGCATCGCGGTGTTCTACGTCGGGTCGGTCGTCCTGCTCTCGCTGCTCCTGCCGTACACCTCGTACAAGGACGGGGTCAGCCCCTTCGTGACCTTCTTCTCGTCGATCGGCAACCCGCAGGTCGGCCAGGTCGTCGGCTCGATCATGAACTTCGTCGTCCTCACCGCGGCGCTGTCGTCGCTGAACGCCGGGCTCTACTCGACCGGACGAGCACTCCACTCGATGGGCATGAACGGCTCCGCGCCGAAGTGGACCACGAAGATGACGAAGGGCGGCGTGCCGTTCGCCGGCATCCTGCTCACCTCGGCGTTCACGCTGGTCGGCGTCATCCTCAACCTGTTCGTCCCCGGGCAGGCGTTCGAGATCGCCCTGAACATCGCGAGCCTCGGCATCATCACCGCCTGGGGCACGATCATCCTCTGCCAGATGAAGCTGCGGTCGTGGGCGAAGCAGGGGCTCGCGAAGGAGCCGTCGTTCAAGCTGCCGGGCGCGCCGTACACGTCCTGGCTGACGCTGGTGTTCCTCGCGACCGTCATCGTGCTCATGGCGATCGACTACCCGATCGGCACGTACACGATCGCGTCGCTCATCATCGTGATCCCGCTGCTCATCCTCGGCTGGTTCCTGCAGCGCGACCGCATCCTCCGGATCGCCTCGCTCCGCTCGGGCATCACGGGTCCGTACCCGGTGACCGGTCGGGACCCGGCGAACCAGGTGCGTCGGAGCGGCGGCGGCACGGACGGCTCCTCGACCGCAGCGACGGACGGTTCCTCGACCGGGTCCACGGATGCGTCCGCTGGTCCGGACGCCGGGTCGGACGCCGGGTCGGACGACCACCGGGCCTGATCACCGGCAGCTCTCCCGTCCGTCGGCTCGACCGACGAACGGGCGGAGTGTCCGGATAGCGAAACAGCGCGCCCTGGGCGTGCAGGAGGGTCCGGCACCCGTCGGTACGATCGGCGGGTGCCGGACCCATCTGTCTCCCCCACGCTCGACCTCCAGCTCACCTGGCGCGGCACCTTCGGCCGCGTCCGGGTGTTCGACGACCGCGTCGCCGCCGAGACCAGCTACGAGCGGGACGCCCTGACGCCGGTGCCGATGGAGTCCGTGCGGGGGTGGCGGATCGAACCGTGTGACTTCGACGCGGTGTGCGTCGAGTTCGTCACACCCGGGGAGACCTACCGGGTGCTGCTCGATACCACGGACGAGCAGGTCGCCGGGCTGGCGTTGCGTCGAGCCCTCGGCGCGCCGTTGCCGTCCGCGTCCTGAGACGGGCCGTCCTGCGACGGGGCGTCCCGGGACGGGACTCCTGACCGTCGATCGACGTCGTCGTGGCGGGACTCAGCCGTCCTGCGGCGCGAACTGCGTGACGCGGAACGTCGCACCCTGCGGGTCCTGCAGCTCCGCAGCCCGGGTCCAGAAGCCGTCCCACGAGCCCAGCACCCGGCCACCGAGCCGTTCGGCGAGCGCCGCGGCACCGTCGCGGTCCGCCACGCTGAACGACACGTGCCAGTCGTCGGCACCGGCGTCGAGCTTGTCGAGCGCGCCGATGACGTCGGCGAACCCCTCGGGCGCGCCGACCTGGCGTTCGCGGATGTCCGGGTCCGAGGTCGCCGCGAGGTGGTCGCCGTACCCGGGCAGGCGGACCATCGCGCTCGGGCCTTCCTCGATGCCGGAGACCTGCCAGCCGAAGAGCTGCTCGTAGAACCCGATCGCCCGCTCCGGATCGGTCGAGCGGAGGTCGCTGAACACCCACCCACCGGGGGCGTTGATGTGCTGCGCGCCGATTCGGGCGCGCGCCTGCCAGAGCCCGAACGCGGCACCACGGGGATCGACGCAGTCGACACTGCGGCCGGCCGCTCCCCCGGGTCCGGCGTCCTCGGCGGGACCAGCGGCGCCGCCGAGCTCCGTGACGCGACGGGCCACGGCGTCGGCGTCGTCGACCGCGATGTACGTGAGCCACGTGGCCGGCTCGTCACTCGACGCGACGGCACCGACCTCGTGCCCGTCGATCGACACGATGCGGTAGGAGCCCGGCGCCCCCGGCGGGAGTCGCTCCTCGAAGTCCCAGCCGAACAGCCCGCCGTAGAAGGCCTGGGCTGCGTCCGGGTCCGGCTGTCGGGCGTCGATCCAGCTGGGGACGCCCTCGGGGTACGTGCGCGGGGTCTGGTCGGTCATCGTCGCTCCCGGGTCCGCCGGCGCGTGGCCGGATGCCCAGGTCTACCGCGGACCACCGACGCCCTCGCACCCGCGCCCGCCCTCGCGCCCGCGCCCGCGCCCGCGGCTCAGTCGTCGGTGTCGACCTCGTCCGTGACGACCTTGCCGGTGCCCGCGTCGAGGCGGACGCTGTGCTTGGTGCCCGAGGCGTCGCGCACGTCGCCCTCCCAGACGACCTTCCCGAGGTGGTCGTCGAGCCCGAGCTCGGTGATCGTGCCGGCGTGCAGGTCCTCGAACCGGCCGACCGCGTCGTCCACGGTCAGGTCGGCCGCGGCCGTGAAGCGCTCGTTCTCGGCCCGGTCGTCGGCGTCCGAGGTCTCGGTCCGCGGCGATCCGGACACCGCCGTGCCGGCCTCGTTCGTGTGCACCTCGTGCTCGGTGCCGTCGTCGGTGACGACCAGCACTTCGTACGCGGTGCCGTTCTGCTCCTGCTCGACCGAGATCACGGTTCCCGACCCCACGGCGTCGCGGGCGGTGCCGACGGCGGCACGCAGGGCGTCGTTCGACGTGGCGGACGCAGCGGTCGCGCCGCCGGACGCCGATCCGGACGAGGACGACGACGACGTCGTGGACGATCCCCCGTCGGACTGCGCGGTGGAGCACCCGACGAGGGCGAGGGACGCCACGAGCGGCAGGGCGGCGATGCCGGCGACACGACGGGTGGAGCGGGCTGTGGTGGTGCGGAGTGCGTTCATGCGACCAGGGTGCCGGGCGGGTGCTGAAGCACGGCTGAAACCCCCTGGTCAGCCGCCGAGTGCGATGCGGACCGCGAACCGGGCGCCGCCGAGGGGCGAGTCCGCCACGACGACGTCCCCGCCGTGTGCCCGGACGGCGTCCTGGACGATCGCGAGGCCGAGCCCCGCGCCGCCCGCGTCCCGGCTGCGCGCCTCGTCGAGCCGGACGAGACGTTCGAACACGCGGTCACGGTCCGCCGGGGCGATGCCCGCGCCGTCGTCGTCCACCGTCAGGACGGCGCGTCCGTCCCGCTCGGCGAGTGCGACGACGACCCGACCCTCGGCGTGCCGGACGGCGTTGTCGACGAGGTTGCGGACCACGGCGGCGAGGAGCCGTTCGTCCCCGAGGACACGGGCAGGCCCGATCCCGGACCCCTCGACCCGGATCGACCCGGCGGTGCTCCCACCGAGCCGTCCACGCGCCCGGGCCACGGCGTCGAGCGCCAGGTCGTCGAGGTCCACCGGACGCCGGACGCCCACGTCGCCCTCGTCGAGCCGCGAGAGCTCGAGGAGGCCCGTCACGAGGTCCTGCAGCCGGAGCGCCTCCGAGCGCACCACCTCGGACAGCTCGACGACGTCGGCGCGGTCGGGGTGCGCCGCGGCGACCTCGGCGTGCTGGCGGATGGTCGCGATCGGCGACCGCAGCTCGTGGGAGGCGTCGGAGACGAACCGCCGCTGCCCCGCGGCGGAACGGTCGAGCCGGTCGAGCATGGTGTTCATGGTCGTGGCGAGCCGGGCGATCTCGTCGCCGGTGTCCGGGACGGCGACCCGGGCGTCCGGTCGTGCCGCGCGGATCGTCTCGACCTCGGTGCGCATGCGTTCGACCGGGCGCAGCGCCCGGCCGGTGACCACCCACGTGACGGCCCCCATCACGAGCACGAGCACCGGGACGCCCACGGCCAGCAGCGCGACCGCGGCACCGACGGCGGCGTCGGTCTGGTCGAGGGAGACCCCGTAGACCAGCGTCGCGTCCCCGCCGCCGGGCAGGTCGACGTCGTCGGCGACGAGCAGCCACCGCTCGCCGTCATGGGTCCAGCGGGACTCGTCGGCCGTCGGGAGCGCCGGTGGATCGGCGTCGTCCCCGTGGGCGAGGACGGACCCGTCGTCCCCCACGACCTGCACGAGGACGTCCTCGTAGCCGCTCACGACCCCGGCGCCGTCGGCCTCGACCCGCGCCGAGGCCTGCTCGAGCCCCGACTCCGCCGTGGTCCGCACCCCGTCGAGGAGGACGAGGCGGAGCACGACGACGAACGCCGCTGCGCCGACGAGCAGCGCCGCGAGCACGACGACGACCGCCCCGAGGGTGGTCCGCGCCCGGACGGACCGGAAGCGCCGGCGGCCGCCGTCAGCCACCGTCCGCCGCCAACCGGTAGCCGGCGCCGCGCACCGTCTCGATCGCGGTGCGACCGAACGGCCGGTCGACCTTGCGACGCAGGTGTCCGACGTACACCTCGACGATGTTCGGGTCGCCGTCGAAGTCGACGTCCCACACGTTCTCGATGACGTCGCGCTTCGAGCAGACCTCGCCGGCGCGGCGCGCCAGGAACTCGAGGACGGCGAACTCGCGACTCGTCAGCTCGACGGGCGTCGACGCCCGGCACACCGTCCGGGCGGCCGGGTCGACGACGAGGTCGCCGAGCGTCAGGACCGCCGGGCGCTCGCGCGCACCGCGGCGGACCAGGGCACGCAGCCTCGCCACGAGGACGGGGTGCGAGAACGGCTTCGTCACGTAGTCGTCGGCCCCGGCGTCGAGCGCCTCGACCTGGTCCCACTCGCCGTCCTTCGCCGTCAGCATGAGGACGGGCGTCCAGTCGCCGTCGGCACGGAGCTGCGCGCACACGGCCCAGCCGCTGAGGCCGGGCATCATCAGGTCGAGCACGATCGCGTCGTAGCCGAACTCGCGGGCGTGCCACAGTCCGTCGACGCCGTCGTGGGCGACGTCGACCGCCCACCCCTCGGCTTCCAGCCCGCGACGGACGCCGTCGGCGAGCCGCACCTCGTCGTCGACCACCAGGACACGCATGCCCCGATCCTGCCGTGCGCCGCTGAAGCAGGCCTGAAGCGTCCTGGACGCGACCGGTCGCGGGCCAGGAGGCGCGGTGCGGGCCGGCACCGCGCCTCCTGGCCGGCACCGGGTCGCGTCCACAGCCCCGTCGTCGCCGGGTCCCGGGACGGATTCGGGTTCTGGCCCGGCCTCCGGCGGCGACGGTACCAGCGCCGATCCTGCTCCCTCGGCGACGGACACGCTCGCAGCCGGCCGGGCCGGCGAGGCCGGTCGGGACCGGCTCAGACGAGCAGGAGGATCCCCGCGACGACGGCCGCGACGGCGATCGCCAGCGCGATGAGCAGCAGCACGAGGTGCACCGTGTAGAACGTCGTCGGCTTGCCGGCGGCGTCACGCGCCCGGGAGTCCTTCGCGACCCGCTGGAAGAAGCGCGGCCAGGTGACGACGTTGAAGACGGCACCGATGAACAGGACGAGGGCTGCGAAGACGGTCACCCGACGATCCTAGACACCGCGGGCACGGGGCCGGTGGTGCTCGGCCGCCCCCAACGCGGCCGAGTCCCACCCCGTGCTGCCACATCGCGTGTAGCACCTGCTACAGACCCTACACGGCGGCCCGGACGACGTCGACCCATCCAGTGGGATCGATGTCCCGTTCTGGTAACGACTGGCGCTACGCCGCGTCCAGGGCCGCTTCGGCGTCGGCCAGTGCCCGCTGCTCCGACTCACTCAGCGACTGCCGGGCGCGACGGGCACCGTCGTTGATCTCGACGATGAGCCGACTGAGCCGCGTCGCCGGATCGCCGGAGTCGGGGTAGGCGTTGTCGGTGCCGATCCGCGCGTGCAACGGCGTGAGGGCGCGCAGGGCGGTCTCCACCCGACGGGAGCGCCGAAGGCGGGAGACCTGGTGGCCGATGACGAGCAGGAGCATCCCGGACGACACGCAGATCACCGCACCCGGGGTCGTGACGTCGTAGGGCAGCGCGAGGGCCCGGGTGAGGCCGAGGTCGCCCAGGACGTGCGCGAGGTCCATCACCACGACGACGACCATCCGCACGACACCGAGGACCCCACCGAGCACGAGGACCCACAGGCCGACGAGGTCGGTGGTGGTGCGGGCCTCGCGCAGGTGCAGGACGCAGATGAGTCCGGTCGCGCCGAGCGCCACCCCGAGGTAGACCGTCTGCGCGATCGAGTAGACCGTCGCCGCCGGGTGCGATCCGGCGTCGAGCATGAAGGTCGTCGTCGTCGTGGGCTTGTCGAGGACGGTGAACGCCACGATCACCACCACGACGACGACCGCGCACGTCACGACGATCGCGTTCCGGAGCCACGGCCGTGCAGCACCGACGGCCTTCGCCACACCCCAGAGCAGGGTGCTCGTCCCCGCGACCATCAGGCAGTCGCTGACGACCGTGACCACGTTGGACCCGCCGAACAGCGGATCGAGCCACCGGTACAGCGGGTCGACGTTCGTGACGATCGTCGCGGCGAACAGCAGGAAGGTGACCGCGAGCGTGCGGTCCTGCCCGCGCTGCAGGACGAACAGCGTGACCGTGCCCGCGATCAGGAGCAGCGCCTGGACGAGGGAGACGATCACCCGAACACCCCGCGGAACGCGCTCGGACGGTCGCGGTGGCCGCGGATGAGCCCGGCGAGCCGGTCGGCGAAGACCTCGGCCTCGTGCTCGTACTCGTTCGAGAACAGCCCGCGGGCGAGTGCCCGCTCGACCTTGTACTCCGGCAGGTCCGGGATGACGTCGCGGATGTAGGCCGCCTGGGGTGCGTGGTCCTGGTGGCGGTGCAGGATGTGGCCGAGTTCGTGGCCGATGACGAACGACCGGAACGTCCGCGAGGCCGTCGGGGAGATCATCACCAGGTGCTGCCGCTCGAGCGTCGCCACGAAGCCGCACACGGGCTCGGCGGCGAGGAACGCCTCTTCGCGGACGACGATCGGCTTGCCGACCACCTCGGCCGCGGCGGCGACGGCCTGATCGACGTCGGACCACCCCTCGGCCGCACCACGCGCCCAGAACGCCTCGACGAGGTCGGTCGGAGCGCTCATGCGACGCTCCCCCGGGCGGACTCCTCCTCGAGCACCTCGGCGATGCGACGGAGCGCCTCGGGCGAGAGCTCACCGGGGAAGGTCCGGGCGGCGAACCCGCTGACACGTGCCGATCGGAGGGAGCGGACGAGGGCGAGCTGGGCGCCGATGCGCTCGGGGACGTCGCTGTCCTCGAGCAGGAAGCGCTCGTCGACCTCGAAGAAGACCGCGAGCAGGCGGAGCAGCCCGGTGTCACGGTTGCGACGGCCGTCGCCGGAGAGCATGTACGTCCACTTCGCCCGGGACAGCGAGCCACCCTGGGCCGCCACGTACTCCTCGATCGCCGCGAACGGGACGGGGGCGCCGCGCTGCGCTTCCTCGAAGTCGAGGAGGAGGTTCAGCCGGCGCGCGAGTTCCGCGGCGTCGAGCACGCCACCCCTCGGATCTGCTGTCGCCATGTCGATCGGACTCCTCCCCAGCCGCACGTCGTGCAGGACATGGTAGCGCGAGCCGCCGACGAGGACCTCGCTAGCCTCGACGGTGTGAGCACCCCGTACCCGTCCACGGTCGCCGCCCCGGTCGAGCACGAGATCGTCATCACGAAGTCGCGCTTCATCACGACCGTGGCACCGGTGTCCGGGGTCGCGGACGCGGACCGGGTGATCGCCGAGGTCCGCCGCCGGCGGTGGGACGCCCGGCACAACTGCACCGCGATGGTCACGGGCGTGCTCGGGGACCAGGCGCGGTCGAGCGACGACGGTGAACCCTCCGGGACCGCCGGCGTCCCGATGCTCGAGGTGCTCCGACGCCGCGGGCTGACCGACGTCGTCGCAGTTGTCACGCGGTACTTCGGGGGCGTGAAGCTCGGTGCCGGCGGCCTCGTCCGTGCCTACTCGACCTCGGTGTCCGAGGCCCTCGACCGCGCGACGCTCGTGCACCGTCGCGCCCTGACCCGGGTGACGGTGGACGTCCCGCACGCCGACGCCGGCCGGATCGACAACGTGCTGCGCGACTGGGTCCGGCACCACGGAGCCACGCTCGGCGACCCCGCGTACGGCGCCGCCGCGACGTTCGAGCTCTGGGTGCCGGGCGACGGCATCGAACCGCTGCGTGCCGACCTCGCCGCGACCTCGGCGGGAGCGCTCGACCCCGTGATCGGCGAGGAGCGCGTGGTCGACGTCTCCGCCGACTGATCCGCACGCGGAGTCGCGGCCGAATCGCACTCCGGGCGTGTCTCACCGTGCGGCACCGCACGCCGGGAACGACGAAGGCCCCGACTCGATGAGTCGGGGCCTTGCTGGTGCACCCCCTCGGACTTGAACCGAGAACCCACTGATTAAGAGTCAGTTGCTCTGCCAATTGAGCTAGAGGTGCATGTTGCGCTTCCGTGCTGCAACGGGAAACAACAATAGCATGGGTTTCGCGTGCTCTTGACCACTCGGGGCACGGACCACGAACAGGAGACCCATGACCGACCGTCTCGCCGCCGGCGACACCGCCCCCGACTTCACCCTGCCGGACCAGGACGGCACCGAGCACTCCCTCTCGGCCCTGCGTGGGAGGAAGGTCATCGTGTACTTCTACCCGGCAGCGTCGACGCCGGGATGCACCACCGAGGCATGCGACTTCCGCGACAACATGTCCTCGCTGCAGGCCGCCGGGTACGAGGTGCTCGGCGTCTCGAAGGACGACCTGCCGGCGCTCAAGACCTTCCAGCACGAGCAGGCCCTGACCTTCCCGCTGCTGAGCGACCCGGACCTCGCCGTGCACAAGGCGTACGGCGCCTGGGGTGAGAAGAACAACTACGGGAAGATCGTCACCGGCACGATCCGCTCCACGATCGTGGTCGACGAGGACGGCACCGTGCAGCTGCCGCTCTACAACGTCAAGGCGACGGGGCACGTGGCGAGCCTGCGGAAGAAGCTCGGCCTGGTCTGAGACCCGGCTGATCGACGGACGGGAGGCGGGGGGGGCGCGGGGCCCCCGCCCCCCCCGCCGCCAGTCCGTGGATCGGGACCGTCTACTCGACCGGTCGGGCGAGCGCGTCCGTCACCGGTCGCGACAGCACCAGCGTGATGCCCAGCAGCGCAGGGATGAGCAGGAACCAGCCGACGGCGGGCACGCGGAAGACGCCCTGGAACGCCCCGATCGCGAGCGCACCCTGCAGCACCTGCCAGACGATGATCCCGGACCGCACCCACGGACGACGGTTGCGGAGGCCGATGAACAGGGAGCCGAGCCAGAGCGCCGCGATGGCCGCGAGGACCGTCAGCGCGATCCCGGACGCGATGCTCGTGGCCGGCGCGACGATGAGTTCGACGATGAGAACGATCGTCACGACGACGAGGGCGGCGAACTCGAGTCCGACGACGACGAGGAGCGCCAGGAGGGCAGGCGACCGCCGCTCGACGTGGTCGGGCTCGGTCGGGGTGGTGTCGGGCACAGCATTCCTCCAGCGTCGGAACCCTTGATTTGGCCCTACCAGTATGGAACGATATTCGAGGTCGTTTGGACGGCACGATGTGGTGTGCGTCTCCCGTGGTTCGACGCTCCTCCCCCGAGCGTTCTGCGGGCGTCAGACTCGCTTCCAGCGGACTCCTCCCCCACGGGTGTCCCCTCGTGCCTCGCGCATGCTCAGCGTTCCGATCCCCGAACCACGGCCCCGGCCTGCCGTTCGAGCATCGATTTCAAGGAGCACCACACATGGACTGGCGTGACCAGGCAGCCTGCCTCACCGCGGACCCCGAGCTCTTCTTCCCCGTCGGGAACACCGGACCGGCCGTCGATCAGATCGAGAAGGCCAAGTCGGTCTGCGCTCGCTGCACGGTCACCGAGATGTGCCTGCAGTACGCCCTCGAGAACAACCAGGACTCCGGTGTCTGGGGTGGCCTGAGCGAGGACGAGCGCCGCGCGCTGAAGCGTCGCGCCGCCCGCGCTCGCCGCGCTTCCTGACCCGGCGCCTGCTGCGCGCCTGACGCCCGCCGCCCCCTCCGGGCCGGCGGGCGTCGTCGTGCGCGGGGCGCGGCTGCAGGCGGTTGCGCATGCCTGCGCACAACGGAAAGCACGCGACGCCGCGCCATCGCGCGGTTCGGACGCACTTTCGCTGTGCGGCAGCCCGACGCGCCGCGCGGCGAACCACGGAACCGACGTCGAACCAGGGCCGGACGGCGGTTCGACGTCGGGAACGTGGTTCGATGCGGGCCTGGCGGGCGCACGCCGCGCCTCCAGACGGTTGCGTGTGCCTGCGCGCAACGGAAAGCAGGCGACGCCGCGGCATTGCGCGGTTCGGACGCACTTTCGTTGTGCTGCCGCGCGGCGAACCACGCAACCGACGTCGAACCAGGGCCGGACGGCGGTTCGACGTCGGGAACGTGGTTCGATGCGGCCCTGGCGGGCGCACGCCGCGCCTCCAGGCGGCTGCGCGTGCCTCCGCACAACGGAAGGCAGGCGACGCCGCGGAATCGCGCGGTTCGGACGCACTTGCGTTGTGCGGCTGCGCGCTGCGGCTGCCGCAGCGGTGCGCGCGCCGGCGCGCGCCGCGCGACGAACCACGAGACCGACGTCGAACCAGGATCGGACGGTGGTTCGACGTCGGGAACGTGGTTCGACGCGGGCCTGGCGGGCGCACGCCGCGCCTCCAGGCGGTTGCGCGTGCCTGCACACAACAGAAAGCACGCGACGCCGCGCCATCGCCCGGTTCGGACGTGCTTTCGTTGTGCGGCCGCGCGGCGAACCCGGACGGCGGTTCGACCCCACCGCGGCGGGCGCGCGGCGGGCGCGGGCGCGCTACGCGGCGCCCGGCGTCGCCGTCAGCCAGCGGAACGGGATCGTGATGGTCACCTCGGTGCCGCTGCCGGTCAGGGTGTGCCAGTCGATGGTGCCGCCGAGCTCGCCCTGGATCAGCGTCCGCACGATCTGCGTGCCGAGGCCCGACCCGACCTTGCCCTCGGGCAGGCCCCGCCCGTTGTCGCGGACCTGGATGTCGAGGTGGTCGTCGAAGCGCTCCGCCACGATCTCGACCTCGCCGTCGCGGCCGTCCAGCCCGTGCTCGACGGCGTTCGTGACGAGCTCGGTGAGCCCGAGCGCGAGCGGGGTCGCGGCCTCGGAGGGCAACACCCCGAACTCACCGGTCTTCTTCGGGCGGACGGTCGTGTTGTGCGACGCCGCGACCTCGGTCACGAGCTTCAGCACGGAGTCGAAGACCTCGTCGAAGTCGACGTTCTGGCTGAGGCCGGTCGACAGGGTGTCGTGCACGACGGCGATCGCGGCCACACGGCGCATCGCGTTCTGCAGCGACGTCCGGGCCTCGTCCGAGTGGGTGCGGCGTGCCTGGATGCGCAGGAGCGAGGCCACGGTCTGCAGGTTGTTCTTCACCCGGTGGTGGATCTCGCGGATCGTCGCGTCCTTGGTGATGAGCTCGCGCTCCTGGTGCCGCAACTCGGTGACGTCGCGGCAGAGGACGATCGCACCGATCCGCTCGCCGTGGTCGCGGAGCGGGATCGACCGCAGCGAGACCGTGACGCCCTTCGACTCGACATCGGCACGCCACGGGGCACGGCCGGTGACGACCAGGGGCAGCGACTCGTCGACGTCGAGCTGCGCACCGATGAGCTCGGTCGTGACCTCGGCGAGGGACTTCCGCTCGAGCTCGCCCTCGAAGCCCATCCGGTTGAAGGCGCTGAGGCCGTTCGGGCTGGCGAACGTGACGATCCCGTTCGTGTCGAGGCGGAGCAGGCCGTCGCTGGCGCGCGGTGCACCGCGTCGGGGTCCGGCCGGCGCACCGATGTCGGGGAAGTCACCCGTGGCGATCATGCCGAACAGGTCGTTCGCGCTCGCGGTGAAGTTGAGCTCCTGGCGGCTCGGGGTGCGCATCTCGTCCTGGTTCGAGTGCCGCGTCACGACCGCGATCGGGCGCTCGGTCGTCTCGGCGCTGTTCGCGCTCAGCCGCCGGAGCACCGGGATCGCCCGGACGCGCGTCGGGGTGTCCTCGTACCAGTCCGGCTCGGCGGAGTCGACGACCCTCGCGCCGACGAAGCTCTCGGTGACCTGTTCGCGCCACTCCTCGCGGATCTCCTGCCCGACGATGTCGCGGTAGAAGAGCGTCGCCGCGGAACTCGGGCGAGCGTGCGCCACCGCCACGAACGAGCCGTCCTCGGCGGTCGGGACCCAGAGGACCATGTCCGCGAAGGACAGGTCGGCGAGCAACTGCCAGTCCCCGACGAGCAGGTGGAGCCACTCCACGTCGGCTTCGGAGGAACGGCCTTGTGCGAGGACGAGGTCACTGAGGGTCGACACCCGCCCAGTCTAGGTGCGCACCACTGTGGACAACTCCGCTCTCTCCACAGGCTCGTTGGCGGTCATATTTCTCATGTTGTACTCGCTCTACGCTCAGCCCCGACGAAAGGGGCAGGGGTGGCCGAGGAAGCACGCCGGATCGATGACGCAGAGCCGATGGGGGACGTCCCGCGACTCAGCGCGGTACCGCCACCGACCGACGTCGAGGACACCGCTCGCGCGCTCGGCCTCTGCGTCGCCGAGATCCTGACGGGGTCACGCGAGGTCGACAGCATCGCCCGGTGGATCACCGACGAGGTGCACCGGCACCTGCAGCAGCGGGCGGCGGTGGCGGCGCGGGCCCGGCAGCTCGGCAGCCGGTCGCGCGGACGGGCGCTGCTCCGGGTCGGCAGCGTGATCGTGTGCCGCCCGGCCGACGGCGTCGCCGAGGCGACGGTCGTCGTGCACACGCGCAGTCACGCCCGTGCGGTCGCGATGCGCCTGGAGGAACGGCAGGGTCGCTGGCGCGCGACGGCCGTCGGGGTCCTGTGACGCCCGTGACGTGACCGGGAGACGGACAGGAGGCGCGGTCCCAGCCGGCCCCCCGCCGCCGGTCGGGACGTGGTCGCGTCAGCCCTTCTTGGCGGCCTGACGACGCTCGGCACGGTTGCCCGCGGCAGCCTGGCCGGACGCGGTCGCAGCGTTGCCGAACGCGGAGCCCTGTTCCGGCCCGGCGGCCGCCTCGGCCTCGGACTGCGCCTTCTGCGCTCGCGCGGTCGCGGCCTGCTCGAGGCGACCGCGCTCGTCGCGGACCTCGACCTCGCCGTCGATCGACGGAGCGGAGTACTCGAGACCGGAGACCTCGTCCTCGCCGAGGCCCTTGGCCTCGATCACGGCGTTCTCGCCGTCGGACTGGACCTGCACCTCGAGGTTGAAGAGGTAGCCGACCGACTCTTCGCGGATCTGGCCCATCATGCTCTGGAAGAGCGCGTAGCCCTCGCGCTGGTACTCGACCAGCGGGTCGCGCTGTGCCATCGCACGGAGGCCGATGCCGTCCTTGAGGTAGTCCATCTCGTAGAGGTGGTCGCGCCAGCGGCGGTCGATCACCGAGAGGACGACACGGCGCTCGAGCTCACGCATGGCCTCGTCGCCGAGGAGTTCCTCGCGCTGCCGGTAGGCGAGCTTGGCGTCGGAGAGGATCTCGCGGCCGAGGAACTCGCGCGAGGCCTTGCCCTTCGAGCCGGCCTCGGTGATGACCTCGTCGATGGAGATCGAGATCGGGTACAGGGTCCCGAGCTCGGTCCACATGGCGTCGAGGTCCCAGTCGTCCGCGTTGCCCTCGGCGGTGTGGGAGTCGATCACGTCGTCGACGACGCTCTTGAGGAACGACTGCGCACGGTCGTGGATGTCGTCGCCCTCGAGGATGTGGCGGCGGTCGCTGTAGATCGCTTCACGCTGGCGGTTGAGGACGTCGTCGTACTTCAGGACGTTCTTGCGGATCTCGGCGTTGCGGCCCTCGACCTGCGCCTGGGCCGACCGGATCGCACGGCCGACGAGCTTGTTCTCGATCGCGAGGTCGTCCGGGACGTTCGAGCGGCCCATCAGGCTCTCGGCGGCACCGGAGTTGAACAGGCGCATGAGGTCGTCGGTGAGCGACAGGTAGAAGCGGCTCTCGCCGGGGTCGCCCTGACGGCCGGAACGACCGCGCAGCTGGTTGTCGATGCGACGGGACTCGTGGCGCTCGGTGCCGAGGACGTAGAGACCGCCGACCTCGCGGACCTTGTCGGCCTCGTCCTTGATCTCGGCCTTGACGCGGTCGAACACGTCGTCCCACGCGGCCTCGTACTCTTCCGGGGTCTCCGTCGGGGACAGACCCTTGGCGTGCATCTCCTGCACGGCGAGGAACTCCGAGTTGCCGCCGAGCATGATGTCGGTGCCACGACCGGCCATGTTCGTCGCGACCGTCACGGCGCCGAGTCGACCGGCCTGGGCGACGATCGCGGCCTCACGCGCGTGGTTCTTCGCGTTGAGGACCTCGTGCTTGACGCCCTTCTTCGCGAGGAGCTTCGACAGGTACTCGGACTTCTCGACGCTCGTGGTGCCGACGAGGACCGGCTGGCCCTTCTCGTGGCGCTCGGCGATGTCCTCGGCGACCTGCTCGAACTTCGCCTTCTCGTTCTTGTAGACGAGGTCGGTCTGGTCGATGCGCTGCATCGGCTTGTTCGTCGGGATGGGGACCACGCCGAGCTTGTACGTCGACATGAACTCGGCGGCCTCGGTCTCGGCCGTACCCGTCATGCCGGACAGCTTCTGGTAGAGGCGGAAGTAGTTCTGCAGCGTGACCGTGGCGAGGGTCTGGTTCTCGGCCTTGACCTCGACCTTCTCCTTCGCCTCGATCGCCTGGTGGATGCCCTCGTTGTAGCGGCGGCCCATCAGGATGCGGCCGGTGTGCTCGTCGACGATGAGCACCTCGCCGTTCATCACGACGTAGTCCTTGTCCCGCTTGAAGAGGGCGACGGCCTTGATCGAGTTGTTCAGGAACGAGATGAGCGGGGTGTTCGCCGACTCGTACAGGTTGTCGATGCCGAGGTAGTCCTCGACCTTCTCGATGCCGGGCTCGAGCACGCCGACGGTGCGCTTCTTCTCGTCGACCTCGTAGTCCTCGCCCGGGGTGAGGCGGGTCGCGATCGACGCGAACTCGGTGAACCAGCGGTTGGCCTCGCCCGAGGACGGACCGGAGATGATGAGCGGCGTGCGGGCCTCGTCGATGAGGATCGAGTCGACCTCGTCCACGATCGCGAAGAAGTGGCCGCGCTGCACCATGTCGGATGCCTGCCACGCCATGTTGTCGCGGAGGTAGTCGAAGCCGAACTCGTTGTTCGTGCCGTAGGTGATGTCGGCGGCGTACTGCTCGCGACGCTCGGCCGGGGACTGGTTCGCGATGATGCAGCCGGTCGTCATGCCGAGCGCACGGAACACGCGGCCCATGAGCTCGGACTGGTACGACGCGAGGAAGTCGTTGACGGTGATGACGTGCACGCCGCGCGACGGGATGGCGTTGAGGTACGCAGCCGTCGTGGCGACGAGCGTCTTGCCTTCACCGGTCTTCATCTCGGCGATGTTGCCGAGGTGCAGCGCGGCACCGCCCATGAGCTGCACGTCGAAGTGCCGCATGCCGAGGGTGCGCTTCGCTGCTTCCCGCACGGCGGCGAACGCCTCGGGCAGCAGGTCGTCGAGGGTCTCGCCGTTCGCGTAGCGCTCGCGGAGCTCCTTGGTCTCGTCCTGGAGTTCCTCGTCGGTGAGGCTCGCGAAGTCGTCCTCGAGGTCGTTGATGGCCGAGGCGTACGCCTTCAGCCGTCGGAGGGTGCGTCCTTCGCCGATGCGGAGGACCTTCTCCAGCACGTTTGCCACGTGAGCTCCTTACGAGATCGTCACGCGCGACCTGCGCGATGCGAACAGCCAGTCATGCTAGCAACCCGTCGACTCCGGCCGCTGTGAACAGCGCGGGTGTGCGCGGCCCGCGAACGGTCCGCGCACACCCGGGTTCGGTCTGCCGTACTGAGCGATCGTCAGGCGATCGCGACCGCCGGCTCGGACTCCGACGCCGCTGCCGGAGCGTGCTCGGTGGACGGGTCGTCGATGCCGATCACGCCGTAGTCCCAGCCCTTGCGGCGGTACACCACGCTCGGCCGGTGCGTCTCCGCGTCGACGAACAGGTAGAAGTCGTGCCCGACGAGCTCCATGAAGTACAGGGCGTCGTCGACCGTCATGGGACCGGCTTCGAAGACCTTGTGCCGGATCACGACGGGGCTGTAGACCTCGTTCTCGTCGTCCTCGGCGTTCGCGTCGACCACCGGGACGGCACCCGTCGCGACGTCCTCGATGAGCTTGCCGTCGGCCGGGACGACACCCATGCGCTCGAACGCGGTGCCGGACGCCTCGGACACGGAGGTCGGACGGTGGCGGCCGCGGTGCACCTTGCGACGATCGCGTGCTCGGCGGAGTCGTTCCATGATCCGGGCGAAGGCCAGATCGAAGGCGGCGTACTTGTCCGACGCGGCGGACTCCGCCCGTACGAGGGGGCCGGGGCCGATCAATGTCAGCTCGACGCGGTCCTCGCCCTGGGAACCGCCCGATTTCTCGTTGTGGCGGCTGATGCGCACCTCGAAGGCGAGGGCGCGGTCGGCGAGCACGTCGATCTTCTCGGACTTCTGTTCGACGTAGGTGCGGAATCGGTCGGTGACCCCGATGTTCCGGCCCGTGATCGTCACGTCCATGTGGCGGCTCCCATCCAGACTCAGCGCGTCGCCTCCATCCGGCGATCCTGAACGCCTTGTCGCGAGGCTAGACCCGGTGGCGCTCCGGCGTCACGCGATGTCGGTGAGTCGCCAGGACACCCACCGGACACACAGTGGCCACCGAGCGTTCACCGATGCGCGGAGGGCTCCGGGCGGGCGCACCTCAGTCGTCGACGCTCGCGACCGCGACGCACCGCACGACCCGACCACCGGCGGCACGCACGGCGCGGACGGCCTCGGCCATCGTGACGCCGGTGGTGACGACGTCGTCCACCACGACGACGGCTCGACCGGTGACGCCCGTCACCGAGAGGGTGCCGACCGTCGCGGCCACCCGTTCCACCGCGCTGCGTTCCTTCTGCCCGCCGTGCAGCGCGCCGGCACCGAAACCGACGCCTGCACCTGCACCCGCACCGGCACCGGCACCGACGCCGACGCCGTCACCGGCACCGGCACCGGCACCGCGGCGACGCTCCCGCGCCCGCGCCAGCCCTCCTGCCCGCACCCGCGACATCGCCCGCGACCGCCGCACTCCCCCGCGCGCCGCCAGCAGCACGACGGGGTCGAACCCCCGCCGCCGAGCACCCTGCCGCGAGGGCGGCACCCGCAGCAGCACGGCCCCGGGACCGGCGTCGGCGAGCGCCGCCCGCACGAGCCCACCGAACCGGGCGCCGAGGGGCCGAGCGAGGTCCACGCGCCCGCGCAGCTTGAGCTCGAGGAGCATCGTCCGCACGAGTCCCGTGTACTCGAACGCCGCGTCCAGCCGGACCCCGGCGACGAGACGCACCCGGCGGGGCATCGCGTCGAGCGCGTGTCGACACGCGGCGCAGAGTGCCCGGTCGGGCCGGCCGCACCCGACGCAGTCCACCGGTAGGAAGAGGCCGAGCACCGCGACGGCCGCGTCGAGCCACGGCCGCAGCCTGTCCCGTGTCGTCATGCCGACGATCCTGACCGCCACCCACCACCGGGCGCGCGCCGATCCGTGGGGCTGGGGACGCGCCTCCTGGACCGCCGCCCTGTGGAGGAGCGACCTCAGCGCTGGACGCCGAGCACGTCCGCGCTGATCCCGGTCGTGACCCAGCCACCGCCGGTCGACTGCAGGACCGACCCGTCGGACATCCGCAGGAGCATCGAGCCGCCGCTCCCGCCGACGATCTCGGTCGCCCGGCCGTCGGGCTTCGGCAGGGTGCTCGACTGCCCACCGATCGTGGAGCGGACGACGTCCGGGCCGGAGGACGTCTGCCCGACCGAGGCGACGTCGGAGTCGCTGATCCAGGCGGCCCCGACGGCGTTGCCCGTGGCGGCCTGCACGCGCACCGGGGAGCCGAGTGCGGTCGGTGTGCGGTCGGCGCCGCGGACGATGGCCATCACGTACAGGCTCGGTCCGTCGTTCGTCTGGATGAGCGCGAGGGCCCTGGTCGAGTCGCGCGAGACCTGGAAGGACACGAGGTCGCCGGCCGGGAGCGTCGTGTTCACCGCGTGCGGATCGCCGCCGAGGCCGTAGGCCGTGACCCGGCGGGTGTTCTTCTCGGACGCGACCCAGACGAAGCCGAGGTCGTCGATGGACGGCGGGACCAGGCCGTCGGTCGCATCGATGCGCAGGTGGGAGCGTCCGCGCACGACCGTCACGCCGTCGCCGTTCCCGACCACCGCAGCGGTACCGGACGCGGACAACGCGAACGAGGACGGCCCGAGGTCGCCGATCTCCGCGCCCATGCCGTTGCCGAGCGGTGCGATCTTCCCGCCGCCGAGGGCCGAGTAGCCCACGGTGCCGTCCTGGTCGACGAGCGGGCGGGCATCGACGTCCGGGTTCTGCTGCGCGTCGGACCCGCTGCCGTCGGGGACGGCGAAGGTCGTGCCCTCGGCCGTGATGTCGACGGAGGACACCGTGGCGACCGAGGCGAGCGACTTGCTCAGCTGCTCGCGCATCCGGATCCGGTCCTGACTGCTGGCGCGCAGGGCGTCGCTGGACAGGTCGACGAGGGCGGTCCCGCTCTGGATCGTGACGGCGTTCAGGGAGAGCTGCGTGCCCTCGGGGAAGGCGGTGACCACGGCCCCCTTGAGCCAGCTCGCGGGTCCGGCGAGCAGTGCGCTCGCGATGCGGGTGCTCGTCGACGACCGGGCGAGGAACCAGCGCTCGTCGGGCACGAGGAACTTGTACGTCGGGTCGTAGAAGTAGAGCGCGTGCTGCTGGAACACCGACTCGAAGTTCACCGGCGACAGGATGATGCCGTCGGGGGCGTAGGCGATGCGCCACTCGCCGTCCTCGCGGGTGAACTGGAACGTCAGCGTGGACGAGGTCGGTCGGACCGCCTGCGTGTACTCGCCGTCGGCGTCCACCGAGGCGCTCGCGGTGAGGGTGTAGGTCAGCTCGCGTTCGCCGACCCGCTCGATCGCCGGGTTGCCGGGCTGGATCGTCACCGAGCGCCGGGGGTTCCACTTCGTCGAGAAGTTCGAGGCGAGGAACTCCCGGGCGACGGCGTAGTCGTCCGCCGCACCGGTGCCGGCCGCGATGAATCCGCGGAGGATCGTCGTCTGGTCGGCGCCGGGCACGGGCTTGCCGGGCCGGTAGTCGACGCCGGACACCGACTGGTCCTTGATCACGCCGCCTGAGCGCACCGCGCCGTCGGTGGGGATCGCGGCGCAGGCGGACACGGCGACGATCGTCAACGCGGCGAGCGCCGTGGCGACCAGGGTGCGGAAGCGGGTGCGCATCAGTCGTCCTCCCTGACGGCGCGGGGGCCGTCGTACGACTCGTCGAGGTCCGGCAGCGGGATCGCCGAGGTCGTCACGGTGACGCGGTCGTTGCGCGGCAGCGTGAGCACGAAGGTGGAGCCCTCGCCGGGGCGGGACCACACGTCGATGCGGCCGCCGTGCAGGTTCGCGTCGCCGAGCGAGATCGCGAGTCCGAGGCCGGTCCCGCCGATCGTCCGCTTGCGGCTCGGGTCGGCGCGCCAGAACCGGTCGAACACGCGGGCGGCGTCCTCCGGCGGCATGCCGACGCCCTGGTCGCGCACGGCGATCGCGACCGAGCGGACGTCGCTGTCGACGACGACCTGCACGGGCTTCGCGTCGCCGTGCTCGATCGCGTTGCCGACGAGGTTGCGGAGCACGCGGCGGATGCGCTTCGCGTCGAGCTGCATGGTGGTGTGCCCGCCGGGTGTGGCGAGCTGCAGGTCGATGCCGGCGCGTTCGGCGAGCGGCCGGAACTCGTCGACGATGTCGGTCGCCAGGGCCGCGGGGATGACGGGCTCGGGATCGAGGTGCACCGCCTGCGCGTCGAACCGCGAGATCTCGAGGAGGTCGGCGAGCAGGAGCTCGAACCGCTCCACCTGGGCGTGCAGGAGCTCGGCGGACCGACCGACCGACGGCTCGAAGGCGTGACGGGAGTCGAACAGCATGTCGCCGGCGAGCCGGATGGTCGTCAGCGGGGTCCGGAGCTCGTGGGAGACGTCGGAGACGAACCGCTGCTGCACGCGGGAGAGCTCGGCGAGCTGGGTGATCTGCCGGCTCACCGCGTCGGCCATGCCGTTGAAGCTGCGGGCCAGGGTGGCGATGTCGTCGTTGCCCCGCACCGGGATGCGTTCGTCGAGCCGGCCCGCGGCGATCTTCCGGCTCGTCTCGGCCGCGCCCCGGATCGGCACGACCACGAGCCGGACGACGAGCGAGGTCACGAGGGCGATGAGCACCATGAGCGCGACACCGCCGATCGAGAGCGTCTGCGAGACGAAGTCGAGGGTCTGCTGGGCGTCCGACAGGTCGTAGACGAGGTACAGCTCGTACTGACCGGCACTCGGGATCTGCAGCGTCGACCCGACGGCGAGGCCGGGCTGGTGACGGCCGTCGTCGTCGAGGCGCACGGGCTGCAGGCTGAGCGTGCCGGTGTTCTTGCCGACCTGCTTCCGGAGGGCGTCGGTGATCACGGCGTCCGGGAAGCCCTGGCTCGCGACGTTCTGCACCGTCTGCGGCCCGGGCTGGTCGGGACTCCGCTCGATGGCGATGCTCGTGCCGCCGGGGCTCGTGGTGTTCGACAGGATCGCCTGCTGCGCCTCGCTCTGCAGGGTCTCGAGCTCGCTCTGGTTGTTGTCCTCGCCCGCGGTGGCCGCGTCGAAGATGCCCTGCGCCACGATCGTCGCGCGTGCCGACTCGGCCTCGATCTGGTCGCGGCGCTGCGAGTAGACGTTGTTCGAGATGCTGATCATGACGGCCGTGCCGATGATCGCGACCGCGAGGCCGGTGGTCATCACCGTGATCGCGACCGACCGGAACATCAGGGAGCGGCGCCACAGGTACGCCGCGGCGCGCCAGCCGCGCCGGACCCACCGTCGAAGGCGACGGCCGGCACGGGCGAGCCTGCCCTGCACGGCGACGCCGCCGGTCGACGCTGCGGACGGCACGGTGCTCAGGCTCCTCCGGCCCGGTACCCGACGCCGCGCACCGTGGTGACGATCTTCGGGTTGTCGGGGTCGTGCTCGATCTTCGCGCGGAGGCGCTGCACGTGGACGTTCACCAGGCGGGTGTCCGCCTTGTAGTGGTAGCCCCAGACCTGTTCGAGCAGCATCTCGCGGGTGAACACCTGGTTCGGCTTCTCGGACAGCGCCCGCAGGAGGTCGAACTCGAGCGGGGTCAGCGCGATGACGGCGTCGCCGCGACGGACCTCGTGCCCGGCGACGTCGACGGTGAGGTCGCCGACGTGCAGCACCGTCGCGTCGGCGGCCGTCGGACGGAGCCGGGTACGGATGCGGGCGACGAGCTCCTTCGGGTTGAAGGGCTTCACGACGTAGTCGTCGGCGCCGTTCTCGAGCCCGGCGACGACGTCGGAGGTGTCGCCCTTGGCGGTGAGCATGATGATCGGCGTGCCGCTCTCGGCGCGGATGCGCTTGCAGACCTCGATGCCGTCGATGCCCGGGAGCATCACGTCGAGCAGCACCAGGTCGGGCTTCGTCCCGTGGAACGCGTCGATGGCGTCGTTGCCGTCGGCGCTGAACTCGGGTTCGTAGCCCTCGGAGCGGAGGACGATGCCGATCATCTCGGCGAGGGCCTGGTCGTCGTCGACGACGAGGATGCGCGGTGTCATGTGATGGGGACTCCGTGTGACGTGCAGCGGTACCCGGTCGGCACCTGACCACTCACGATAGCCGAGGCCCCGTGCGACGGCGTTTTCCGACAGGATGGGTGTCGACCGCGCCTTCCGCGTGCTCGGTCGGGACCACGAGGGGGCGGCGATGTCCGATTGGCAGGTACCGGGGGCGCCCGGCGGTCCGCAGGACGGTCGGGGGAACGGCCCAGGAGGCGCGGCGCGGCCCCCGGGGCAGCAGCCGTCCGCCCCGTGGCCGGGCCAGTCCGGTGGTCCGTCCGCCGGTGGGCCGGGTCGGCCGCCGGGGCCGCCGCCGGCCGGGTCGCGGCCGGTCATCCCGCTGCGACCGCTCGGGCTCGGTGACGTCCTGAGCGGCGCCTTCACCGTGTTCCGCCGCAACGCGCGGGTGCTCCTGCTCTGGAGCGTGCTCCTCAGCGGGGTCCTCGGGCTGCTCTCCACCATCGCGAGTGCGTTCGGCCAGCGTGCGATCCAGTCCCGCATGCTCTCGGCGGTCGACGGCGACGTGGACGGCCAGACGTCGATCCTCGCCGGATCGGTGACGCTCTGGCTGGTGCTGTCGATCGGGCTCCCGTTCCTGGCCTACCTCGGGCGCGGCTTCCTCGTCGCCCCGGTCGCCGCGGACACCGGACAACGCATCCTCGGACGGCGCGCCACCTTCCGCGGGCTCTGGGCGCTCCTCGCCGGACGACGCTGGTCGGTGGTCGCCTGGATCCTCCTGCAGCTCGCAGCCGGTGCCGTCATCGGGATCGTCTTCGTGCTCGTGCTGGTCGGCGCCGCCGCCGGGCTCTCCGGCAACGGGTCGGGCATCGGCGGCTTCCTGCTCACCTTCTTCGTGCTCGGCCTCGGTTTCACGGTCGTGCTCGTCTGGCTCGGGACGAAGTTCGCGTTCACCGTCCCGACCATCGCGCTCGAGGGACGCCCCGTCTTCCAGGCCGCGGCGCAGTCGTGGCGGCTCACCCGCGGAGCCTTCTGGCGCACCTTCGGCATCATCCTGCTCGTGCAGGTGATGTTCGCCTTCGCGGTGTCGATCGCCTCGGTCCCGCTCACGATCGGTGCGACGCTCGTCGGCGGCACGTTCGACCCGCTCGGGCAGACCGATGCGGGGTCGGGAGCCGGGGTCGGCGGGCTCGTGGCGATCGTCGTGGGGAGCCTGCTCGGGATCGCGGTGCAGTGCATCACCGACGTGCTGTCCGCGTCCGTCGTGACCTTCCTGGCGATCGACCGCCGCATCCGGACCGAGGCGCTCGACCAGCGGATCGCGTCGCACCTCGAAACCGGGCAGCCGGGTGACCCGTTCGCGCCGTCGCCGCGGGTGGACCGGCCGGCGTGGCCGGGGCAGGGGCAGGGGTGGCCGGGTGCCGGTCCGGGGCCGCAGCAGCCGTGGCCGGGGCAGCCCTGGCCCGGTGGCGGTCCGGGGCCGCAGCAGCCGTGGCCGGGGCAGCCCTGGCCGGGGGCCGGTCCGGGTCCGCAGCAGCCGTGGCCGGGCCAGCCGTTGCCGGGGCAGCCGGGAGCGGGCGGCCGGCAGCCGGGCGGCCCGACGCCGCCGCAGTGGGGCGGCGAACCCGGACGGTACCCGCCGGACGGCCGCGCATGACGATCGACCCCGACGACGCACGACGGCTCCTCGAACGCGAGCTCGAGCGGTCGGAGTACGACGGTGCCCACGTGACGTGGTGGGACCGTGCCTCGCGCGCGGTCCTCGACTGGCTCGGCTCGCTCCGCGCGGACGGCCTCGGCTCCCCCGCGGTCGCGCACACCCTGCTCTGGACGGCCGTCGTCGTGCTCGTCGCGGTGGTCGTCCTCGTGGTCGTCGCCCGCGGACTCCCCCGGCGTCGCGCTCGGCTCGCGGACGGGCAGGTCGGCGGGGTGTTCGACGACGACGACCTGCGTCCCGCCAGTGCGATCGCCGAGGACGCCCGAGCAGCCCTGCGCGCGGGTGACTGGTCCCGCGCCGTGCTCGACGGGTACCGTGCCCTCGCCCGTGGGCTCGGGGAGCGCGACCTCGTCCCCGACGTCCCCGGTGCCACCGCGCGTGCCATCGCCGGCCGGGCAGCCGTGGTCTTCCCGGCCGAGGCCGCGCGGCTCGAACGCGCCGCGGCCACCTTCGACGAGGTGCGGTACCTCGGCGCCGAGGCGACCGAGCGGACCGCCCGCGACGTCCTGGACACCGAGCACGCGGTCCGGACGGCACGCCCCGCGCGGACGACGACCCCGGCGGTCCCCGCGTGACCGCGACCGCCACCCCGTCCGCACCGTCGGGAGCAGCCTCGACCTCGACCTCGACCTCGCCGCGCCGTGCGGGCCGTGGGCTCCGAGTCGGCTTCTGGGTCGCCATCGTCCTGGTCGGCACCGTGCTCGCCGTGCTCACGGCCGTCGTCGGGCGGACCGGTCCCGGGCAGGCGCCGCTCGACCCGACCTCCGCGACGGCGAGCGGCGCGAAGGCACTCGTGCGGGTCCTCGAGCAGCAGGGCACCGACGTCCGGATCGTCGACCGCGCCGACCGGATCGGGGACGGCACCGTGTTCGTCGACGACGAGCAGGGCGTCCTCGACCGAGGCGTCGCGCGGCGGATCGCTCGGCAGGCGGACCACGTCGTCCTCGTGTCGACGACCCCCGCGACGCTCGAGGCGTTCGGGCTCGACGTCGAGCCGGTCACGCAGGTCGGCGGGGACGACACCGTGTCCACCGCCTCGTGCGCGATCCCGGCCGCTGCCGGTGCCGAGCGTGTGACCCTCGGCGGCACCGGGTACGCCGTGCCGGACGGCGGCCGGGCCCCCAGCGGCACCGACCTCTGCGCACCGTCCGGCTCGGGCGGCGACCGGGCCTACGGCCTCGTCCGGACGGCGACCCCGGCCGGTGACGTCACGCTCGTCGGGACCACGGCGGCGTTCCGGAACGACACGATCACCACCGCCGGCAACGCCGCCCTCGCCCTCGGCCTGCTCGGCGACGACGCGACGCTCACCTGGTACACGCCGACCCCCGGCACGTCGGACGCGGCACCGACCCTCGGGTCGCTCGCACCGCCGTGGGTACCGAGCGCACTCGTGCTGCTCGGACTCGTCGCCGTCGCCGCCGCGGTCTGGCGCGGCCGCCGGCTGGGCCCGCTCGTGGTCGAGCGGATGCCGGTCGTCGTCCGTGCCGCCGAGACCACCGAGGGCCGTGCCCGGCTCGCCGCCCGCACCGGCGACCGGACCCACGCGCTCGACACGCTCCGGATCGCGGCCCTCCGTCGCACGGCACGCCGGCTCGGGCTCCCCCGGTCGGCCCACGTCGACGAGGTCGTCAGGGCTGCGGCACGCGCCACCGGGATCCCCGACCGGCGCGTCGGGGCGGTCCTCGTCGGCGGCCCGGCCACCGACGACCGGGCCCTCACCGCCGGGGCAGCGGCGCTCGACGACCTCGAGCGTGCCGTCCTCGCCGCGACCACCGGCGCCCAGCTGACCGACCGAGACCACCGAGGAGCACGACCGTGACCGATCCGTCCACCACCCAGACCCCGCAGGCGACCGCCGCTGGTGATCCGTTGCGCGACGTGTTCGGACGGCTGCGCACCGAGGTCGGCAAGGCCGTCGTCGGGCAGGAGGGCGCCGTCTCCGGCATGATCGTCGGCATCCTCGCGCAGGGGCACGTCCTGCTCGAGGGCGTCCCCGGCGTGGCGAAGACCCTGCTGGTCCGGAGCCTCGCCGCCGCGATGTCGCTCGACACGAAGCGGATCCAGTTCACGCCGGACCTGATGCCCGGCGACGTCACCGGCTCGCTCGTGTACGACGCCTCGACGGGCACCTTCCCGTTCCGCGAGGGACCGGTGTTCACGAACGTGCTCCTCGCCGACGAGGTGAACCGGACGCCGCCGAAGACCCAGTCCGCACTCCTCGAGGCCATGGAGGAACGCCAGGTCAGCGTCGACGGCGACGCCCGGGTGCTGCCCGACCCCTTCTTCGTCGCGGCGACGATGAACCCGATCGAGTTCGAGGGCACGTACACGCTCCCGGAGGCCCAGCTCGACCGCTTCCTCATGAAGCTCACGCTCGACGTCCCGCCGCGGGACGTCGAGTGGCAGGTGCTCCGTCGGCACGCGGACGGCTTCGTCCCGCGGGACGTCCGGTCGGCCGGGATCGCACCGGTCCTCGGCGTCGACGAGGTCCTCGCCGCACAGCGCGCGGTCCGCGGGGTCGGGGCGCGGGACGACGTCCTCGCGTACATCGTCGACCTCGCCCGCGCCACCCGGCAGGCGCCGTCCGTCCGGGTCGGGGTCAGCCCTCGCGGTGCGACCGCCCTGCTCGCCGCCGCGAAGGCCTGGGCCTGGCTCACCGGCTACGACGCGATCACGCCGGACCACGTCCAGGCCATGCTCCTGCCGGTGTGGCGGCACCGGCTGCGGGTCGCCGCCGACGCCGAGCTCGAGGGCGTCGGGGCCGACGGGGTGCTGCAGCAGGTGCTCGAGCAGGTCCGGGTGCCGATCTAGTGGCGATCTCCGGCCGGTTCGTCGCGCTCCTCGCCGTCGCGATCGTGCCCACCGTGCTGCTCGGCACGGGATGGGCGGGTGCGGCCTGGGCGGGCGTGGTCGTGCTGGCCGCCCTGCTCGACGTGCTGCTCGCCGCCGACCTCGCCGCCGTGCGGGTCGAGCGGCGGATGCCCCGGCTCGCCCGCCGGGACACCACCGCCGACGGCACCCTCGTGCTCGCCAACGACGGCCGCCGGACGCTCCGCGGTGTGGTGCGCGACATGTGGGAGCCGTCCGCCGGGCAAGCTCCGCGCCGCATCGACCTGCAGGTGCCCGCCGGGGAGCGACGGACCGCGCGCATGCGGTTCGCCCCGTTCCGTCGCGGCCGCCGGGCCTCCGCGGGCGTCGCCGTGCGTGCGTTCGGGCCGCTCGGGCTCGCCGCACGCCAACGCGTCCTCGCGGCGCCCGCCGAGCTGGTCGTCACGCCGCCGTTCCGGTCGCGTCGGCACCTGCCCTCACGGCTCGCGCGGCTGCGGGAACTCGACGGCGAGACCACCCTCCAACTGCGGGGCCACGGCACCGAGTTCGACTCGCTGCGGGACTACGTGCGCGGCGACGACGTCCGGTCGATCGACTGGCGTGCGACCGCCCGCCGCCAGGACCTCGTGGTGCGCACCTGGCGTCCGGAGCGGGACCGTCGGGTGATCGTGGTCGTCGACGCCGGGCGTGCCGGTGCCGGACGGGTCGACGACGAACCGCGGCTCGACACGTTCATCGAGTCCGCGCTGCTCCTCGGCGCCCTCGCGGCGGCCGCGGGCGACCGGGTGGACCTCGCCGTGCTGGACGACGCCGTCCGGGGTCGCGTGCACGGTGCCACGCGCACCGACGTCGTGCAGCGGTTCGGGGAGACGCTCGCGCACGCGGAACCCGGGATCGCGGCCACCGACTGGTCGGCGGTGCCCGGGCTCGTCGACTCGATCACCACCTCCAGGGCCCTCGTGGTGCTCGTGTCGAGCCTCGACTCGGTCGGCGCGTCGGGTGACCTGCTCGCCGTGCTCCCCCGCCTGACGCGGCGGCACGCGGTCGTCGTCACCAGCGTCTCGGACCCGGCCGTCGAGCGGATGGCGAGCGGGGCGGTGGACCCGGCGGTCTCGGGACCGGGGCGGCGGGGCGGACGTGCGCCGTCCCTCCAGGACCGTGCCGAGCGCGACGTGTACCGACGCGCTGCCGCCGAACGCACGCTCCTCGATGCCGACGGCGTGGCGGACGTGGCGCGCCGCGCCGGGGCCGAGGTCGTCCGAGCCGCCCCCGAGCAGGTGCCGCCCCTCGTCGCGGACGCGTACATCCGCGCGAAGGCGACCGGACGGCTCTAGGCGTCGGTCAGTCGGCGACGAGGGCGGACGTGCCGCGCTCGAACTCCTCGAGGTCGCCGCGCTGCCCCGCGCGGTACGCGCGACCGCCGAGGACCCACTGGTACCAGAGCACGGCCGCGAGGGCGACGGTGCCGATCCCGATCTTGACGGGCCACGGCCAGTCCTGCCGGGTCACCGTGCCCTCGACGAGACCGGACAGCAGGAGCGTCAGGGCGAGGCCGACGGCGATCGTGATGAGTGCTCGGCCGTCCTCGGCGAGGGCCTGTCCGCGGGTGCGGGCCCCGGGGGCGACCCACGACCAGAAGATCATCAGGCCGGCGGCCGCCGCGAGGAAGATCGAGTACAGCTCGAGCTGCCCGTGCGGGGCGATGTAGAGGAAGAAGTCGCCGAGGCGGCCCTGGTCGTGCAGGATGGCCGCCGAGACGCCGAGGCTGATCGCGTTCTGGCCGATCGAGAACGGCACGAAGAGGCCGGTGATCCCGAAGGCGACCATGGTGGCGGCGATGTACGCGTTGTTCGTCCACACCTGTGCCGTGAAGGCACCGAGACCGTGGTCGGAGTAGTACGCCTGGAAGTCCCGGGTCGCGTACTGCCGGAGTGCTTCGGGGGTGCCGAACGTGTCGACGGCACCCGGGGTGGTCGTGATCCAGACCGCCGTGATCGCGGCGATCGCCGCCGTGGCGGCCGCCACCCAGATCGCGACCCAGCGGATCCGGTACAGGGCGGCGGGGAGCTGCAGGACGAAGAAGGACGTCAGCGCCGCGAGCGGGTCGACGGGCGTGCCGGTGAACCGGAGTCGGGCGCGGAACAGTGTCAGCGAGAGCCGGTCGCCGACCGCGGTGCGCGGGGCGGCGCCGCGGATGCGCGCGAGGTCGGTCGCTGCCGCCTGGTATCCGGAGACGAGGCGGTCGACGTCGGCACCGGAGGCGTGGCGGGTGCGGGCGAGCCGGTCGAGTTCCTGCCACCGGTCGCGGTGCACCTCGGTGTAGGCGTCCAGGTCCACAGCGTCTCCCCCGCTCGTTCCGGTGTTCGCGCGTCCGTGCCGTCCGGGCGGTGGGCGTGCGTCTCCGACAGAATGATCCCATGCCGAAGACCCGCGTGCCGCGTGACCTCGCCGACGGTCGGTTCGTCGTCGCGCTCGACGACACCCACGACGAGCTCGTGGTCGGCGAGGCCGTCGCACTCGACGTGCAGCCCGCCGGCATCGCGTTGCGGCTCGCGGCGGCGCTCCTCGACGGTGTCTGCCTGCTCGCGCTCTACGTCATGCTCATGATCGGCCTGTCGCGGGTCTGGCCGAGCGACCTCGACGAGGCCTGGGCAGCGGCGCTCAGCATCGGCGTGCTCGTCGTCGTGCTCGTGCTCGTCCCGGCGGCGCTCGAGACCGTCACCCGGGGCAAGAGCGTCGGCCGGTACGCGACCGGCACAAGGGTCGTCCGGCTCGACGGCGGGGCGATCGGGTTCCGGCACGCGTTCACCCGTGCGCTCGTCGGGCTGTTCGAGCTGTGGATGACGTTCGGTTCCGTGGCGCTGCTCGTGGCGCTGTTCGGATCCCGCCCGCGGCGGCTCGGGGACCTGCTCGCCGGGACGTTCGTGCAGCACGAGCGGGCGGCGAAGCAGCGGTCCCCCGAGGTCCTCATGCCCGCGGAGCTCGTGGCCTGGGCCGGGGTCGCGGACGTGTCGGCGCTGCCGCAGCGGCTCGAGAACCGGCTCGGGGCGTTCTTCCGCGGTGCTGCCGACCTCCGCCCCGAGCTCCGGGAGGCGGCGGCACGGTCCCTCGCGGCAGCGGTCACCGAGTACGCGCACCCGGTGCCGGCGGTCCACCCCGAGGTGTTCCTCGCCGGGGTGGTCGTGCTGCGGCGGGAGCGGGACCTGCGCGCGTTGCGGGGTCGGGCGGCGGTGCTCGACCGGGCGTCGGCGGTGGCGACGGCGCGGCCGCCGGGGTTCCCGCGCTGACGCGCTGACGCGCGGCGCGCTGACGCGCGGGCGCGCGGCGGCGGGCGTCGCGGCGCCGCGGCGGCGTGGCTCGCGTCCGCCTTTCGAACCACGTTTCCGACGTCGAACCAGCGCGGGAGGCTGGTTCGATGTCGGA
>NZ_JBBCYQ010000019.1:0-32281 GCF_037144815.1 Curtobacterium sp. USHLN213
CCCCCCCCCCCCCCCCCCCCCCCCCCCCCCCCGCCCCCCCCCCCCCCCCCCCCCCCCCCCCCCCCCCCCCCGCCCTGCCGGGGGCGGCGGGCCCCCCCCCCCCCCCCCGCCTCCTGTCCGTCAGTGCGGTGCTTCCGACAGCCGAGACTCGCGTCCGCGGACAGTTTCGTGGCCGAGATGCCACGAAACTGTCCGCTGGGCCGAGTCTCGGCCGGCGCGTGCCGCGCGCCGCCGCTAGACCAGGTCGGGCGAGTCGAGCATCTCCGTCACCAGCGCCGCGATCGCGGACCGCTCCGAGCGCGTCAGCGTCACGTGCGCGAACAGCGGGTGCCCCTTGAGCCGCTCGATCACCGACGCGACCCCGTCGTGCCGACCGACCCGCAGGTTGTCACGCTGCGCCACGTCGTGCGTGAGGACCACCCGCGAGTTCTGCCCGATCCGGGACAGCATCGTGAGCAGGACGTTCCGCTCGAGCGACTGCGCCTCGTCCACGATCACGAACGCGTCGTGCAGGGAGCGCCCGCGGATGTGCGTCAGCGGGAGCACCTCGAGCATGCCCCGCTCGACGACCTCGTCGAGGACGTTGTCGGAGACCAGGGCGCCGAGCGTGTCGTACACCGCCTGTGCCCACGGGTTCATCTTCTCGGACGCGTCGCCCGGCAGGTACCCGAGCTCCTGGCCGCCCACCGCGTAGAGCGGCCGGAACACCATGATCTTCTTGTGCTGCTGGCGTTCGAGGACGGCCTCGAGACCGGCGCAGAGCGCGAGCGCCGACTTGCCCGTGCCGGCGCTGCCGCCGAGGGAGACGATGCCGATCTCCGGGTCGAGCAGCGCGTCGATCGCGAGCCGCTGTTCGGCGGAGCGCCCGCGGAGGCCGAAGACCTCGCGGTCGCCACGCACCAGCGCCACCGCGCCGGCGGTGCGCACCCGGCCGAGGGCCGAGCCGCGCTCGGAGTGGATGACGACGCCGGTGTTGACCGGGACGCCGTCGAGCTGCGACGAGCGGATCTCCTCCTTCTCGTAGAGGTCGGACATCTGCTCGCCGGACACCTGCAGGTCGGCGATGCCCGTGTACCCGGAGTCGACCGCGAGCTCGGCGCGGTACTCCTCGGCCGCCATGCCGATCGAGGACGCCTTGACGCGCAGCGGCAGGTCCTTCGACACGACGACCACGTCGAGTCCGTCGTTCTTGAGGTTCGAGGCGACCGCGAGGATCCGCGAGTCGTTGTCGCCGAGCTGCAGCCCGGACGGGAGGACGGACTGGTTCGAGTGGTTCAGCTCGACCCGGAACGAGCCGCCGTCGCCGATCGCGATCGGGAAGTCGAGCCGCTCGTGCTCGATCCGGAGCTCGTCGAGGAGTCGGAGTGCCTGCCTGGCGAAGTACCCGATCTCCGGGTCGTTGCGCTTGGACTCCAGTTCGCTGACGACGACGACGGGCAGGACCACCGCGTGCTCCGCGAAGCGGAACAGTGCCCGCGGATCGCTGAGGAGCACCGAGGTGTCGAGCACGTACGTGCGCTGGGCGACCGATGTGGACGAGTCCGCGGTGTGCTGCTGCTGTGTTCCGCGAGAGACGTTCTGAGAGGTCACGACCACTCCATCCCCGGGCCGCGCTCGGCCCGGTCCATGTCCTCGAACGCGGCCGTGGAGCGGGTCTGCGAAGCACCGACTGTGGCCGCTTCGATCGGGCGCGGTGCCCGATGGGGACAAGCTACGTCCGACCCCCGACACGGCACCAGCGACACGCGGTTCCCCGAGTTACGGTCACGTGAACAACGCGGCCGCTACTGCATCGTGGCGTACGACAGGCAGGCGTCGCGGAACATGTCGAGCGTCTCGTCCGTGGTGGACGCGAACACCGACACCCGCGCGACCCCGAGCCGCGTCGTGACCGTCACGCCGTGGTTGTGGAACGCCGCGGACAGCGCGGTGAGCCGTCCCTGCGGCGGTCGGAGCACCACGATCCCGGCGCGCTCCCGGGGGTCGCGGCTGGACTCGACGGCGAGGCCGAACTCGTCGGCGATGTCGAACACCCGCTCGACCCGGTCGGTGACCCGCTCCTGCACGGCGGCGACGCCGACGGCCGTGAGCCGGTCGAGCGACACCGCCAGGCGTGCCTGCGACACCGGGTCGGTGCGGGTCATCTGGAAGCCGGCGGCACCCGGACGGACCGACGGGACCTCGGTCGGCCACCCGGTCGTGCCGTGCGGGCCGGACAGGGCGGGCCGGAGGCGGTTCAGAGCGCGGTCGCTGAACGCGGTGAACCCCGTGCCCCACCCGGCGTGCAGCCACTTCTGGCCGCCCGTCGCGATGACGTCGGCGAGCTCGTACGGGGCGTCGACCACGCCGAAGCCCTGGATGGCGTCGACGATGAGCAGGCGGTCGCCGATGACCTCGCGGATGGCGGCGAGGTCGGCGAGGTAGCCGGTCTGCCAGTCGACGAGCGAGACGGCGACCGCGGTGACGTCGTCGGACAGGCGCGACTCGATGAGCGACGGCGTCATCCACCCGGCGCCGGACTCGATCACGACGGGCTGGACGCGACCGCCCGTGGCCGAGGCGGCACTCGCGAGGGCCAGCGGCAGCGAGGGGTACTCGTCGGCGGAGACGAGCACGCCGCCGGTGAGCCCGAACGCGGCGTGCAGGAGCCCAGGGGTCGTGGCGGTCTGCGAGACGACCTGGTCCTCGCGCCGTCCGACGAGCCGTGCGGCGACGGTGCGGACCCGGGCGTCCTGCTCGTCGAGCGTCTCCATGGCGCCGAAGCGCATGTGCTCCTGGATCGTCCCGAGCACGCGCTGCTCCTCGAGGACAGCGGTCTGGACGGGACCGAAGGCGGCGTGGTCGAGGTAGCCGGGCTCCTCGGCGAAGCCTGAGGCGTACTCGGCGATGTTCACAGGGGCAACCTTCCGTGGGACGAAAACCCTGTGAGTCTACTGGGATGAACGGCCGACAGCCGCCGCAGTGCGGGGAACGGCGGTCGTCAGCCGCCGTACCGGCGGGACCGCAACCCGAAGTCGCGGACGGCGCGCAGGAAGTCGACCTCGCGCAGGTCCGGGTAGAGCGCCTCGACGAAGTAGAACTCGCTGTGCGCGCTCTGCCACAGCATGAAGTCCGACAACCGCTGCTCGCCCGACGTCCGGATGACCAGGTCGGGGTCCGGCTGCCCCTGGGTGTAGAGGTGGTCGCCGATGAGCTCGGGCGTGAGGACCTCGGCCAAGGTGTCGAGCGTGCCGCCGCCCTCGTCGTGCGCCTGCACGATGCTGCGCATGGCGTCCGCGATCTCCCGACGGCCGCCGTAGCCGACCGCGAGGTTCACGTGCAGCCCGGTGTGCTCCGCCGTGCGCTGCTCGGCGGCGGAGAGCGCGGCGACGAGGGGTTCGGGCAGGCCCTCGTTCGAGCCGACGTGCTGGACCCGCCAGTCCCGGTGGTCGGCCAGGGTCCCCGCGAGGTCGGCGATGATGCCGACGAGCTGCTCGAGCTCGTCGCCGCCACGACCCTTGAGGTTGTCGGACGACAGCAGGTAGAGCGTCACGACCTCGATGCCGAGGTCGTCGCACCACGTCAGGAACTCCGGGATCTTCGCGGCGCCCGCGCGGTGCCCGTGCGCGGCGGACTCGAGGCCGAGCTGCTTCGCCCAGCGACGGTTGCCGTCCACGATCATGGCGACGTGCTTCGGCATCGCCGAGCCGTCGATCTGCCGGCGGATCCGGTTCTGGTAGGCGCGGTAGAGGATCCCTCGTCCTGCCCATCCCACCCTGCCGGTCACGGAACGAACATAGTGCACGGTGCCTCGGAGCGAGCCGCGTTCCCCGGGCCGTCCGCCCGTGTTCGGCGTTCGTTCGGCATCGGCCCCTACGGTCGGACCATGCAGGCCGAGCACGACACCGGGACCCTCCCCCACGTCCCCTTCACCGACGAGGCCGCGAGCACCGCGACCGCCGGACGGACGACCGCCAGCGCGTCCGAACCCCGGCCCGCGTGGCGCGGTTGGATCCACCTCGGGGCGTTCCCGTTCGCCATCGCGATGGGCATCGTGCTCATCGTCCTCGCGGGCTCACCCGCGGCGAAGGTCGGCAGCGCCGTGTTCATGGCGACGTCGCTCGCGATGTTCGGCGTCTCGGCGACCTACCACCGGTTCCCCTGGGGCCCGACGGTCAAGGCGGTGCTCAAGCGCATCGACCACACGAACATCCTGCTGCTCATCGCCGGCACGTACACACCCGTGGCGATCTGCGCCCTGCCGCACACCCTGATGGTCGTGGTGCTCTGGGTGATGTGGTCCGGCGCGGCGCTCGGCATCGCCTTCCGGGTCCTCTGGATCGGGGCGCCCCGGTGGCTCTACGTGCCGATCTACCTCGTGCTCGGCTGCGCGGCGCTCGGGCTGCTGCCGCAGTTCTTCGCCGCGAGCGTCCCGATGACGGTCCTCGTGCTCTCCGGCGGCGTGGCCTACATCCTCGGCGCACTCGTGTACGGCTTCAAGCGGCCGAACCCGTCGCCGACGGTGTTCGGCTTCCACGAGGTCTTCCACGCACTCACGGTCGTTGCGTTCGCCGCCCAGTGGGCGGGTGTCCTCATCGTGGCGCTGGACCCGGTGCGCTGACCGCGACGGTCCGTCGGACGGGAGGCGCGGGTCGGGCCCGCACCGTGCCTCCCGTCCCGCACACACGCGGGTCCACCGCACAGATCGCGTCAGCCGCGCCGGTCGCGTCAGCCGCGCCCGTGGCGTCAGCCGCGCTCGGTGTCGTCCCCGACGTCGGCCCGGCCGTCCTCGGCCGCACGCCGCTCCGGCTCGTCCGTCGCGACGCCGTCGCGATCGATGCCGTCACGGTCGACGCCGTCACGATCGCCACCCGCGGTGCCGTTCGCCTCGGCCTCGAGCCGCTCCCGGATCTCCGCCCGGTAGCGGGTCCGCCGGATGCGCCGCGTCATGTCGATCACGAGCAGGATCGTCACGATGGCCACGACCGCGATCGCGATGAAGCCCGCGACGCCGGGCGTCACGTCGACGTCCGGGACGCTCGAGGTCGGGCTCGGGCTGGGGGTCGCGGCGAGTGCCGCGTGGAGGGTGCTCACGCAGTGGTGTCCTTGTCGGCAGGGATCCCCGCGAACAGGTCGGACTCGGGGAGCTCGGTCGGCACGCGGGCCTCGACGAGCTGGTAGTCCTCGGTCGGCCACACCGTCGCGAGGAGGTCGTTCGGCCAGTAGAAGAAGGCGCTGTCCGGCGGCACCTGGCTCGCGTGGGCCCGGAGCGCCGCGTCACGCGCGTCGAAGTACTCGTGCACGTCGACGTGGGTCGTGGCGAGGTCGGGCCGGTCGGCGAACCGTTCGACCCACTCGCGCAGCTGCTCGACCGCCGGGCTGTCCGGGTCGCGTTCCTGCAGGGCCTCGAAGACCGTCCGGAAGCGCCGGGGGTTCATGGTGCGCTCGTAGTAGAGCTTCGCGACGGACCACGCGGGCCCGGCGTCGGGGTACTTGTCGGGGTCCGCGGCGTCGCGCCAGGCGGCCACCGAGACCTCGTGCGTCCGGATGTGGTCCGGGTGCGGGTAGCCGCCGTTCTCGTCGTAGGTGACGAGCACGTGCGGGCGGAAGCGTCGGATGACCCGCACGAGGGCCTCGGTCGAGTACTCGAGCGGCACCGTCGAGAAGGTGCCGGGGCGGACCGTCTCGCCCTTGTCGGCGTCGGGCAGGCCGGAGTCGTGGTACCCGAGCCACAGGTGGTCGATGCCGAGCGCCGCCTGGGCCCCGGCCATCTCGGTGCGGCGGTACCCGGCCATGTCGCGGTGCGCCCGGCTCGTGGCGGGCTCGCCGAGCTGGTCGTTGAGGATGTCCCCCGCCTCGCCGCCCGTGCAGGAGACCACGAGGACCTCGTTGCCCTCGGCCGCGTACTTCGCCGCGGTCGCCGCTCCCTTGCTCGACTCGTCGTCGGGATGGGCGTGGACGGCCATCAAGCGGTACGGCACTGGTCTTCCTCACTGATCGCGTGGCAGCACACAGTGTCACGTGAACTACCCTGGGATCAGGATAATCACCCCGGGAGCCCCGAACTGTCCGAACCGCAGCACCAACCGGCACCTCAGCCGTCCGCCAGCACCACCGCGACGCTGGACGACCGCTACGGCCGCACCCCCGGACGCGCTCGTCGCACGCGGCTGATCGGGATCGTCGCCGCTGCCGCCGTCGCCCTGGTGTTCATCGTCTGGGTGGTCTGGGCCGGTCCCGAGCAGACCAGCCACGGCCTCGACACCGACGACGTCGGGTACCAGGTCGTCTCCGACCACCAGGTGGTCGTGCACACGCAGATCTCCGTCGACCCCGGCACGGTCGCGAAGTGCGCCGTCCAGGTCCTCGACAAGTCGTACACGATCGTCGGCTGGCGCGAGATCCGGGTGTCGGCATCCGATCAGCGCGTGCGCAGCATCAGCACCCCTGTGAACACCGTGTCACGGGGCGTGACCGGCTTGATCCACGACTGCTGGGTTCCCTAGACTGCTGTGATTCGCGGACAAGACCGGCCACACCGGCCGGTCTTGTTCTTTGCTGAAGGGAATCACCATGAGCAACGACACCCAGGTCACGTGGCTGACGCAAGAGGCGCACGACCGCCTCACGGCCGAGCTCGAGACGCTGTCCGGTGAAGGTCGCCAGGAGATCGCGAACCGCATCGAAGCCGCTCGCGAAGAGGGCGACCTCAAGGAGAACGGCGGCTACCACGCCGCCAAGGACGAGCAGGGCAAGATCGAGGCCCGCATCCGTCAGCTCACCGAGCTCCTCAAGCACGCCACCGTCGGCGAAGCGGACTTCGACGGCACCGTCGAGCCCGGCACCGTGGTGACCGCCGTCATCGCCGGTGACGAGTCGACGTTCCTGGTCGGCAACCGCGAGATCGTCGGCGAGGGCTCGGACCTCACCGTCTACAGCCCGGTCAGCCCGGTGGGCGCGGCCATCGTCGGCCTGCGCGCCGGCGAGAAGGCCACGTACACCGCACCCAACGGCAAGGAGATCGCCGTCGAGGTGACGAAGGTCGAGCGCTACGAGCCGTAGACGCCACCGTTGACGGACAGGAGGCGCGGGGGCCCCGGGCCCCCCCCCCCCGGGGCGGGGGCGGCCCGGGGGCCCCCCCCCCCCCCCCCCCCTCCTGTCCGTCTCCGGCTCGGTCCAGCGCCCGTCTCAGTGCTCGAGCAGCTCCGGCTGGAAGCCCACCTCGTGCAGGCGGTGGATGACCTCCTGCGCGTGCTCCGGACCGCGCGCCTCGATCGACAGGTCGAGCGCGACCTCGTTGATGACGAGCCCCTGGCCGTGCCGGGTGTGGAGCACCTCGACGACGTTCGCGCCGGCGTCCGAGATGACCTGCGAGACGCGGGCGAGCTGACCGGGGCGGTCCGGCAGCATGATGCGGATGCCGATGTAGCGCGACGCCGCGACGAGGCCGCGGGTGATCACGCGTTCCATCATGAGCGGGTCGATGTTGCCGCCGCTGAGCAGGACGACGGTGCGACCGGTGTCGCGGACGGCACCGGACATGATCGCCGCGACGCCGACGGCTCCGGCGGGCTCGACGACGAGCTTGGCGCGTTCGAGCAGCACCAGGAGCGACCGGGCGACGTCGTCGTCGGACACGGTGACGATGTCGTCGACGAGGTCGCGGATGATCGGGAAGTTCAGGTCGCCGGGTCGCGCCACGGCGATGCCGTCCGCGATCGTCGGCTTCGTGCTGACGGTGACGGGCTCGCCGGCCTCGAGCGAGCTCGGGTAGGCGGCGGCGTTCTCGGCCTGCACCCCGATGACCCGGATGGTGCGTCCGAGGCGCTCGGCGACGCCCTTGACGGCGAGGGCGATGCCGGCGATGACGCCGCCGCCGCCGATCGGCACGATGACCGTGTCGGCGTCGGGCACCTGGTCGAGGATCTCGAGCCCGAGCGTGCCCTGGCCGGCGATGACCGCGGGGTGGTCGAACGGCGGGATGAAGACCGCTCCGGTCCGTGTCGCGAAGTCCTTGGCCGCGCTCAGCGCCTCTTCCACCGAGTGCCCGCGCAGGACGACCTCGGCGCCGTAGTGCCGCGTGGCCTGGAGCTTCGGCAGGGCGACGCCGACCGGCGTGAAGATCGTCGCGGGGATGCCGAGCTCGCGCGCGGCGAGGGCGACCCCCTGCGCGTGGTTGCCGGCGCTCGCGGCGACGACCCCCGCGGCCCGCTGCTCCGGGGTGAGGGTCGACAGGCGGTTGTACGCACCGCGGACCTTGTACGCACCGGTGCGCTGCAGGTTCTCGCACTTGAGGTGCACCGGCGACCCGAGGACCTCGGCGAGGAACTGCGAGGTCTCCATCGGGGTGACACGGGCGACCCCGGCGATCGTCACACGTGCCTTCTCGATGTCGTCGAGCGTGGGGATCAGCGGCGTGGTGGTGTCGGTCACGGGTCCATCATCGTCGCTCGCGGCACTCCTGACGAACCCGTGACGTCAGTTGGTGCTGGCAGTGCCCTCAGCCGCCGTCGGCTCCGGCTTGCTGCCCGGTGCGGGGACCGCGTCGCCGACCTTGTGGCGGCGGCCCCGCCGGAGCTGGAGCTGCCCGTGCTGGCCGCGCTTCGGGGTGGCCTCGAGCACGTGCTCGGAGTCGAGTCCACGCCAGCGGCCGCTCGCGATCGTCATGACCATCGTGTTCACGGTGGCGATCAGCGGCACGGCGAAGAAGGCACCGGCGATGCCCGCGAGCCCGGAGGCCGCCGTGACGCCGAGGACCACCGCGAGCGGGTGGACCTTGACCGCGTTGCCCATGACGAGCGGCTGGAGGATGTGTCCCTCGATCTGCTGCACGAGCAGCACGACCGCGAGGACGAGGACGACCGCGAGCGGGCCGTTGAAGATGAGCGCGACGAAGACGGCCAGGAACCCGGTCACGATCGCACCGACGACGGGGATGAAGGCACCGAGGAAGACGAACGCCGCGATCGGGATCACCAGCGGCATGCCGCCGAAGAACAGCCCGACGATGAAGGCGCCGAGCCCGATGCCGACGGCGTCCACGAACGCGACGAAGATCTGGACGCGGATGAAGCTCGTCAGGGTGATCCACCCCGCGACACCGGCGCCGTCGACGGTCGCACGGGCCTTCTTCGGGAAGAGCCGCACGGCCCACCGCCACACGTTCTTGCCGTCGATGAGCAGGAAGATCGTGGTGAACAGGATGATGAAGAGCGCCTCGAACACGTGCGTGGCACCGGACCCCGCGCTCGCGACCCCGGAGAGGATCGACGCGCTGTTGTCCTGCAGCCACTTCGTGCCGTCGTCGAGCCAGCCGTTGACGTCGCCCTGCGTGATCCCCAGGCCGGAGTTCAGGACGAGGTCCTTGATGTTCGCGTACTGGTCGACCGTGCGGTCTCGGAGCGACGGGTAGGACGCGATGATCTGGTCGACGACGAGCCACACCAGCGCGCCGATCGCCGCGAGTCCGCCGAGCAGGCTGATGACGACCGCGAGCCACTTCGGCACGTGGTGGCGCTGCATCCAGTTCGAGATCGGCACGAGCAGCGCCGAGACGACGATGCCGACGAGGAACGGGATGAGGATCTGGCTGAAGATCGTCATCAGCCAGATGAAGACCGCGATCACCCCGATGACGACCAGGATCCGCCACGACCACGCGCCGGCGATCCGCATGCCGGTCGGGACCGACTCCTCGACCACGGGGTCCGGATGCCTCGGTTGCTGCTGCTTTCTGCCCCATGCCATGGTCGCGAGTGTACCGATGTGCGGCCCGACAGGTACCAGATACGGCATACGTCACCGGACACGGGGTGTCGGCGGCGATCGGTAGCCTTCGGACATGGTCAGGACCACGCTCTCCGCTGCCGAGGCCCGCCGCGTCGCATTGGCTGCCCAGGGCTTCGGCCAGCCACCTGCCGACGCCGTGTCGACCCGGGCGCTGAACGCGGGGTTCGCGCGCCTCGGCCTGCTGCAGATCGACTCCGTGAACGTCTTCGAGCGCAGCCACTACCTGCCCCTCTTCGCCCGGCTCGGCACCTACGACCGGTCCACGCTCGACCGCCTGACGATGTCGAAGCGCGGCCCCTACGCCGAGTACTGGGCGCACGAGGCCGCGTTCGTCGACCGCACCGACCTCCCCCTCTTCCGATGGCGGATGGACGCGCTGCGCGAGCGCGACGCGTGGCCGAACCGGATCGACGGCGTCCGGCGGACCGAGGGGGTCCGGCGCGAGCTCCGGGCGCTGCTCGCGGCCGAGGGGCCGATGCCGGCGAGCGCGGTCGAGCACGAGTCGAACGTCCGCCGGGGGCCGTGGTGGGGCTGGAGCGACGTGAAGCTCGGGCTCGAGCAGATGTTCCGCTGGGGCGACGTCGTGAGCGCCGGACGGTCCGGCTTCGAGCGGGTCTACGCGCTCCCCGAGCAGGTCCTGCCTGCCGGCACGCTCGAGGACGCACCGGCGCGACCCGCAGCCGTCCTCGAACTCGTCCGTCGGGCCACCCGGGCACTCGGCGTCGGCACCCGCGCGGACATCGCCGACTACTACCGGCTCCGTTCCGACGACACCGCCGCGGCGATCGCCGAACTCGTCGCCGCCGGGGAGCTCGTGCCGGTGCGGGTCGAGTCCTGGGCCGAGCGCGCCTGGATGCACGCCGACGCCCGGGTCCCGCGGCACGTGACGGCCGACGCCGTGCTCAGTCCCTTCGACCCGGTCGTGTGGTTCCGGCGGCGGGCCGAACGGATGTACGGGTTCCACTACCGGATCGAGATCTACACGCCGGCACCGAAGCGGGTCTTCGGCTACTACGTCCTGCCCGTCCTGCAGGACGACCGGCTCGTCGGGCGGGTCGACCTGAAGAGCGACCGGCAGCGCGGGGTCCTGCGCGTGCGGACGGCGTGGGAAGAGCCGGGCGAGCGGCTCGATGCCGGTCGGCTCGCCGAGACCCTCCGACGGACGGCCGCGTGGCAGGGACTCGACGGGGTCGAGGTCACCGATCGCGGAACCGCCGCGGCTGCGGTCGCGGAGGCGCTCGGCGTGCGGCTGGTGCCGCACGTCGCGGCCGACGACGCGGACGCGAGCGTGGCGCTGGAACCGGCCGTCTGACGGGCCGGTGGTGCGGGGCGGGGCCGACCCGCGCCTCCTGGGCCCCACCCGGTCGGCGGTGCCCGCCGTCGGGTCAGAACCGGTCGAGACTCCCGCGCAACCGCGCGATCCGGTCCGGCAGCGGCGGGTGCGTGGAGAACAGCCGGTCCATCAGGCCGGGCCGCATCGGGTCGGCGATCCAGAGGTGCGCCATCGACGAGTTCTGCGTCTGCATGGGCCGGCCGTACGCGCCGAGCTTCTCGAGCGCACGGGCGAGCCCCTCGGGGTGGCGGGTGGTCATCGCGCCGGTCGCGTCCGCCAGGTACTCCCGCTGCCGGGACACCGCGGCCTGCACGCCCGCCGCGGCGATCGGTGCCACGATGACCGCGACGAGGCCGGCGATGAGCAGGATCGGGTTGTTGCCGCCGTTGTCGTTGTTCCGGTTCCGACCGCCGGCGAGCCCGCTGAAGATCGAGATGCGGAGGAGCACGTCGGCGATGAGACCGACCGCGACCACGAGCCCGAACACCATCGTGGAGACGCGGATGTCGTAGTTCCGGACGTGCCCGAGCTCGTGGGCCATGACGCCCTGGAGCTCCTGGTCGTCCATGATCGCCAGCAGCCCGGTCGTCGCGGCGACGATCGCGTGGTCGGGGTCACGGCCGGTGGCGAAGGCGTTCGGCGACGGGTCCTCGATCACGAAGACGCGCGGCATCGGCATCCCGGTGGCGATCGCGAGGTTCTCGACCGTGCGCCAGAGTCGTGGCTCGGTGTTCCGGTCGATCTCGATGCCGCCCGCGATCGCGGTGGCCTGGCGACCCGCGGCGAAGTACTGCACCAGCGCGTACCCGAGGGCGACCACGAGGACGATCACACCGATCGACACGTTGCCGGCGAGGTAACCGCCGAGGAACCCGAGCGCCCCGATGATCAGCAGGAAGACCAGGACGATGAGGACCGTGTTGCGCTTGTTGCGCGCGATCGCGCTGTACACGTCGCAGCCGTCGTCGGGCGGGTCAGAACTGGACGCGCGGCGGTTCGGCGATCGCCGCGGGCTCGGCGGTCTCGAAGAACGACGCCTCGGTGAAGCCACGGCTCTTCGCGAACGACGAGTTCGGGAAGACCCGGATCTTGGTGTTCAGCTCGCGGACGCCGCCGTTGTAGAAGCGACGGGCGGACTGGATCTTGTCCTCGGTGTCGACGAGTTCGGACTGCAGCTGCAGGAAGTTCTGACTGGACTGCAGCTGCGGGTACCCCTCGGCCACCGCGAACACGCTCTTCAGCGCCTTCTGCATGTGCCCCTCTGCCGTGGAGGCGCTCGAGGCGTCCCCGGCGCTGAGGGTCTCGGCGCGGGCCTTCGTCACGGCCTCGAACACGGACTTCTCGTGCGTGGCGTAGCCCTTCACCGTCTCGACGATCGTCGGGATGAGGTCGGCGCGGCGCTTGAGCTGCACGGAGATGTCACTCCACGCCTCGTCGACGCGGACCTTCAGCGTGACGAGCGAGTTGTACGTGACCCACAGGTAGATCCCCACGACGACGAGGAGGACCACCACCACTCCGACGACGATCAGCGTCGTGATGAGTCCGGTGTCCATGAGGGCGTACTCCTTTGCGCGTCGGGATCGCAGTGTGACGGGGCCGTCGGGCCGGCGTCACGGCCGAGGACGATTGTATCGACCAGCGGGGTGCCCTCTCGTCCACGCCCCCGGTTCACGGGCGATTCCCGAGTCGCACACACCGCGCGCTCGGGCTGCTCGGCGTGTCGCTCGGTCCACGGACATCATCCGATCGACGTATTGACCCGAGCGGCTCGATCACGTGGGATGGACTCGGATGAACGCGCGCGGGGAGAACGTGGACGACCGGGCTGTCGGGGGCGACGGCCCCGTTCGCCGAACCCGGATCACGCTGGCCGTCGCCGCGGGGGCCGCCCTGGTAGTGGGCCTGCTCGCCCTCGCCGTGGCCCCGGCCACCGCCGTCACGTCCGCAGCCGTGACGTCCACCGCTGCTGCCGCTGAGGCGGAGCCCGATCCGGGCACGACACCCACCCCCACGCCAGCGCCCCAGGACCACCTGACCCCGGCACCCCCGACCACGTCGCCGAGCCGGCCCCCGGTGCGCCCGTCGATCGACGACCCCGGCGACATCACCAGCGGGACCGTGCGCTTCAGCGGCAGGGGCACCCCCGGGCACGCCCTGCGGGTCACCGGTCCGGCGACGACCGGGTCGACCGGGTGCACCGCGACCGTCCACGACGACGGTGCCTGGGCCTGCCTCGCGACCGTCCGGAGCGGACCGCAGCAGGTCTTCACCGTGGCGGACCAGAGCTTCCCCGGGCTCGGCTCGGCGCGCACCCCGGCGTCCGACGTCATCGTCCCGCCGGTCGTCACCACCGCACGGCCCACGAACGGTCCGGTGACCGGCACCGGGCACGCCGGGTCGACCGTCACGCTCTCGGTGTCCGGGTCGTCGACGGACCGGACCGCCACGGTCGGTGCCGACGGCCGGTGGACGGCGTCCCTCCGCGGCGGCACCCCGGGCGGCGACGCACGGCTCTCCGTCACCGCCACGCAGACCGCGAGCACGGCCGACGGGTACCGGTCCGACCTGCGGAGCGCCGCGTCGACCCCGGTGACCGTGACGCTCGACCGGACCGCGCCGACGGCACCGCGCATCACCGCGCCCGGCTCCGGCGACCGGGTGCGCGTCCAGCCCCTGACCGTCAGCGGGACGGGCGAGGCGGGCGCCGTGCTCACCGTGTACGTCGACCGTGCGCCCGTGTGCCGGACCGAGGTGCCCGCCTCCGGCCGGTGGTCCTGCACCACGGCCGGCTCGACGCTGGGCGCCGGCAGCCGGGCGGTGACGGCGACGCAGCACGACGCCGCCGGCAACTTCTCGCCGACCTCGACGGCCGTCCGGGTCGTCGTCTCCCGGGCGTCCGCGGCACCGGGCGCGCCGGGTGACGGGTCGACCGGCAGCGGCTCACCGTCGGGGACCCCTGGTACCGGGACGGGCAGCACCGGCACGACGACGGGCCAGAACGGCCACGGCACCGCGACCGGCGGCTCCACCGGCAATGGCACCGGTTCGGGCTCCGGTTCGGGCTCCGGTCCGGGTTCCGGTCCGGGTTCCGGTTCCGATGGAGGCTCCGGCGGCAGCACCGGCGCCGGCAGCGGATCCGGCGCCGGCACCACCACGGGCGGGCACGGCCGCGGGCTCGACTGGTCCGGCCCCGCCGGCGACTGGACCGCCTCCACCGCGTACGACACCACCGTGCCGACCATCCAGGCGGCGTTCTCGTGGCGCACCGTCCTCGTCGCCACGGCCGTCGCCGCCGGCTTCCTCGTGCTCATCGCGGGTCCGCTCGCACTCGTCGCCGGCGTCGCCCGGGGCCGGATCCGTTCGCCGTTCGCCGGACTCCTCGGTCGCAACCGCCCCCGTGACGAGCGGCGCCGCGGCGAGGACGTGCTCCCGACCTGGGCCTCGATCACCGTCGCGGTGCTGGTCGTCGGGCTGTGCACGCTCCTCGGCGTCGGCATCTCCCTCGAGGCCCGCTACGTCCGCCTGGCGATCGCGGTCCTGCTCGGCGCGGCCGTCCTCACGACGACGATCGTCCTCGCCACCCGCTGGGCAGCCGGCACCGACCGCAGCACGATCGGGTTCCGGGTCTCCCCCTGGCTGGTGCTCGCCGCCCTCGTGGCGTGCGGCGTCACCCGGACGTTCGACCTCTCACCCGCCGTGATCGTCGGTGCCGTCCTCGTGCCGATCGGCCGACCGGACCTCGACACACGGGCGCTCCGGCTCGGCTCCTCGATCGCTGCCGGCGCCCGCAGCGCCACCTGGCGGTCGATCGCGCTGCTCGTCGTGGCGGCGGCCGGCTGGGTCCTGCACTCCGTCACGCCGGGGTCCGGCTTCTGGGTGTCGTTCGTGTCCGAGTTCGCGATCACCCTGTGCGTCGGCGGCCTCGGCGCCGTCGTCGTGACGCTGCTGCCGGTGGCCGGGTCCGCCGGGCAGTCCCTGCTCGCGCGGTCCCGTGGTCGCTACGCCGCCATCGCCGCGGTCGCCGTCGCGTTGGCCGCCGCCGTGTACTCCGGATCCGCCGGGACGCACGTCTCCCCCGTCGCACTGGTGGTCGTCGCCGCGGTCTGCACCGCCGGAGCCGTCGCCGTCTGGTGCTGGCAGCGGGCGGCCCGGGTCGACCAGCGCGCCTGAACGTGGCACCGTCAGGGCTCGGATCGGGCTGCCGCCGAGGCTCGCTGCACGGATACGCTGACGAGCGGTGCGCGCGACATCACGAACGGAGCGCGCCGTACCACGGACGGTGCGTGCAGCACCACGACCGCTGCTGGGAGCGACGATGACCGAGACCCGATCCGACTACGACCCGACCCGCTTCCGCGACGTCTTCGAGCACAGTTACACGTACGCCAACGGCTTCGCCCGGAACACCCACCGCTTCGCCGGCCGACCGGCGCTCCGCGATCCCGACACCGACCGCTCGTGGACGTACGCCGAGCTCGGCGCCGACGTCGACCGCGTCGCCGGGTGGCTCGTGCGCCACGGGGTCGGTCGCGGCTCCGTGGTCATGGTCGAGCTGTTCAACTCCCCCGAGTTCGCGATCCTGTACCTGGCGGCCCACCGCATCGGCGCGGTGTTCTCCCCCACCAACTTCCGGCTCGCGTCGGACGAGGTCGCGTTCATCATCGAGGACTCCGCCCCCGTGGTCCTCGTCCACGACGCCGCCCGCTCGACCGACATCACGGCCGCACTCGCCAGCTCCGACCACACGCCCGAGCACGTCGTCGTGGTCGGCGACGGAACCCGACCCGGCGACGTCGACTTCGCCGCGCTCCTCACCAGCGACCCCGTCACCGCCGACGAGCTCGCCGCGTCCGAGCCCCGCAGCACCTACGACGAGACGACGCGCCTGTACACGAGCGGCACGACCGGACGGCCGAAGCCCGTGCCGCTGCCGAGCCTCGTCGAGGTCCTCAGCGCCCACGACGTGATCATGCACTTCCCGCTGAGCCCGTTCGACAAGACCCTCAACATGTCGCCGCTCTTCCACCGCGGCGGTCTGTACTCCGGCGGCCCGAACCCGGTGTTCTACGTCGGCGCCGAACTCACCACGCTCCGGCACTTCGACGCCGACCGCGTGCTCGACCTGGTCGAGTCCGAGCAGCTGACCTTCCTCATCGGCGCCCCGCCGAACCTCGTGCAGCTCGCGAACGCCCAGGAGCAGCGGCCCCGCGACCTGTCCTCCCTCAACGGCATCGTGACGATGGGCGCACCGCTGGACCGGGCCGCGGCGCTCCGGTACCAGGAGCTCCTGTCGCCCCGCATCTTCAACGGCTACGGCACGACCGAGACCTTCTGGAACACCTTCCTCCGCCCCGAGGACTTCCCCGACGGTGCCGGCTCGACCGGCCGAGCCTCGACCGACGACGACGTCGCCGTGGTCCGCGTCTACGAGGACCGCCTCGCCGACCCGAGCGACACCGTGCCGAAGGACGGTTCGGAGATCGGCGAGTTCGCGGTCCGCACCGTGAAGTCCGGCTACTCGTACCGCAACCCCGGGCTCGAGGCCGAGAAGTTCGCGAACGGCTGGTTCTACCCCGGGGACCTCGCGACGTGGGACGAGCACGAGCGTGTGACGATCGTCGGGCGCAAGGACGACATGATCATCTCCGGCGGCGAGAACGTCCACCCCGTGCAGGTCGAGGCCGCACTGCAGGAGCACCCGGGCGTCGCCGACGCGATCGTGGTCGGCGTCCCCGACGAGCGCTGGGGCGAGGTCGTGACGGCGTACGTCGTCCGCGCGCCCGGGCGGCTGCCGGAGGACGACGTCGAAGCCGCCGCCGCCCTCGAGGAGTGGACCGCGTCGCACCCCGGCCTCGCCCGCTACAAGCGGCCGCGGCTCTACCGCTTCGTCACCGAGCTGCCGTACAACGCCACGGGCAAGAAGGTGCACTACCTCGCGAAGGCGACGGCTGTGGACGACCAGGCTGCGGGGCGCCTGCTCGCGCCGTGACGGCCTGGAGGCGCGGTGCGAGCCGGCATCGCGCCTCCCGTCCCGCAGTGGGTCGCGTCCACCGCGCCTGCCGCGCTCTCCGCGCTCTCCGCGTCTACTGGGTCGCGTCGACCCCGCGGTGCGGCGCGTTCCGCGCGAACAGCCCCGGCAGCAGGCCGCCGATCTTGGTGCCGATGCAGAGACTGACGAACGTCGCGAGCGGGTTCGCCAGCGCCTCCGGGTCGAACGTGGCGACCGCGACGAGCCCGACCGTCCCCGGCACGAGCAGCAGGAACGCCGGGAAGAACGAGACCGTCGCCGGGATCGCCGGCACCAGCCGCTCCAGCAGCCGCGTCGCGACGAACAGCAGCGCGGCGGTCGCACCGGTGGCGACGACGCTCCCCCACAACGGCGTCGTCCCGCTCACCAGCGCGTAGGCCGTGACCATGACCGCGACGGACACGAGCGTGAGCCGCCACCCCGACCGGAAGACCAGGCCGAGGCCGACGGCCAGCCCGACCACCGCGACCCACGACACCCAGTAGGACGGCACGGCCTCCCACCCGCCGCGGTCCGTGCCGACGCCGGCGACCTCGCCGACGAGCGCCGCCGAGGACGGGTCGACGTGCAGCCCGGTCAGCGCGCTCCCCGACGCGATGCCCGCCGCCATGAACCCGAGCATGATGAGCCCCTGCACGAGCCGCGAGGACCCGGTCACGATGTCGGCCGCGGTGAGCTCGAGCAGGGCGTTGGTGATGAGGGCTCCCGGCACGAACACGGCCACGGGGGCGCACACGGCGAAGAGCGGGACGTGGTCGAACCCGGTGCCGGCGGCGACGAGCCCGACGATCGTCGTGGACACGAAGGCCGCGAGGAACGGGATGATCGCCACGGCCTCGCGGAAGCGACGGAGCACGAGCCCGATCACGCCGACGAGGGCTCCGACGGCCAGCGCCACGAGGATCGCCCACCACGGGCAGCGGAACACCACCGCGAGTCCGGCCGAGGTCAGGGCGTTGCCGAGGATCCACGGCAGTGCCGGCGGTGGGACGGTCCCGGCGCGGATCGCACGAACGCGTGCGGGGATCTCGGCGAGGGCGATCGAACCGCTCTCGAGGCCGAGGACGAGTCGGTTCGCCCGTGCGGCCTGGCGGCTCGAGAGCTCGACGCCCTCGGCGTTGACGATGGTGGCGGCGCCGGTGGCGACCTCGCTCACCATGACGAGGGCGGGGAGGACCCCGACGGCGAGCGTCGGCCCGACCCCGGCGGCATCGCGGGCCTTCTCGAGCGCCGAACGGACGTCGGTCACCGAGCTGCCGGCGTCGAGGAGGAGGGCGCCGAGCGTGCCGAGCAGCATGCCGGTGGGGACGGTCTCGCCGTCGACCACCTCGACGTGGGCCTCGGGTCGGCCGAGGGCGTTCCGCAGGTTCGCGAGCGCGCTTCCGAATCCGACCACGAGACTCGATCGTAGTGCCGGGTCGTCCTGTCGTACCCCCGGTGGGACTCGAACCCACAACTCGGCGATTGTAAGTCGGGTGTCGGTTCCCGCTCGTCGTACCCCCGGTGGGACTCGAACCCACAACTCGGCGATTTTAAGTCGCATGCCTCTACCGATTGGGCCACGGGGGCGGGCCGCAACAGCCTACCGACGAAGACGAGGCGGCCACCCCGTGGGGTGACCGCCTCGCCTGGAGCGTGTCGCTACTTGGCGTCCGCCTCGGCCTTCACCGGCTCGGCGTCGTTCGAGACGTCCTTCGCCGGCTCGCCGTACGCGGGACCGGCCGCACCGGCGGGCTTGCCCTCTTCTGGAGCGGTGGTCGGCTTCGACGCCTCGACCGGTGCCGCGGGGGCCTCGGCTGCAGGCTTCGGACGGGACGCGAACGCCTCGAACGCGGCGCGCGGGGTCTCGCGGTCGTCGAGCGACGCGATGTCGCGGCCGAGGAAGAAGCCACCGACCCAGTCGCCGATGACGCGCCACTTGCGCTCCCACGACGGCATCGCCAGGCCGTGGTAGCCACGGTGGGCGCCCCAGGCCAGGAAGCCCTTCATGGCGAACTTGCCGGACTGGAAGACGCCGATGCCGAGACCGAGGCCGGCGACGGCACCGAGGTTCTCGTGCTTGTAGTCGGTCGTCGCCTCGCCGCGGATCGTCGCGACGAGGTTCTTCGCGAGCTGCTTCGCCTGGCGGACGGCGTGCTGGGCGTTCGGCACGCAGAACCCGCCGACGCCACCACCGGTGAGGTCCGGCACGGCCGCGACGTCACCACAGGCCCACGCGTCGGCGATCACGCCGTTGTCGTCGACCACGCGCAGGTCGGGCTGCACGCGGATGCGGCCACGCTGCTCGAGCGGGAGGTCCGTGCCCTTGACCATCGGGTTCGCCATGACGCCGGCGGTCCAGATGATGAGGTCGGACTCGATCTTCTCGATCGCGCCGTCGTTGGTCTTGAGCTCGCAGACGCCGCCGACCGCCGAGGCCAGCTGCGTCTCGAGGTGCACCGTGGCGCCGCGCTGCGCGAGGTTCTTCAGCACCCAGTGCGACGTCTCGAGCGAGACCTCGGGCATGATGCGGCCCATCGCCTCGACGAGGTGGAAGTGCGTGTCGTCGAACGACAGCTCGGGGTAGCTCTTGAGCAGGTCGGAGACGAACGAGCGGAGCTCGGCGAACACCTCGATGCCGGCGAAGCCACCACCGACGACGACGACGGTCAGCAGGCGGTCACGCTCCGGGCCGGCCGGCAGGGTCGCTGCCTTGTGGAAGTTCGTGAGGATCTTGTCGCGGATCGCCGCGGCCTCTTCGATCGTCTTCAGGCCGATCGCCTCGTCGGCGACGCCCGGGATCGGGAAGGTACGCGAGACCGCACCCGCGGTCATGACGATCTGGTCGTAGGACTCCTCCCACGCCTCGCCCTCGGCCGGGGTGATCGTCGCCGTCTTGCTGGCGTGGTCGACCTTCGTGACCTTGGCGGTGACGACGCGCGTCTTCTTGAGGTGACGGCGGTGGGAGACGACGGCGTGACGCGGCTCGATCGAACCGGCGGCGACCTCGGGGAGGAACGGCTGGTACGTCATGTACGGCAGCGGGTCGACCATGACGACCTCGGCTTCGCCCTGACGAAGGTGCTTCTCGAGCTTCCAGGCGGTGTAGAAGCCGGCGTAACCGCCGCCGACGACGAGGATCTTGGGCACGGTGGATGATCTCCTTGGAGTGGGGTGGTTGCCGGGAGGCTGGTCAGAATTCGCCGCCACCCGCCCCGACTCCGGCGTCTGCTCCCTCATCATACGCCCGGCACTCACACCGGGCAGGCGACCAGCCCGCGCGCTCGAGCGCGAGGTCGCCGATGGGGTTGACGCCGGGTCCGGCGGCGAGGGCGTGTCCGACGAGGGCGTGCAGGCACTTCACGCGGGTGGGCATGCCACCGGCGGTGATGCCGTCGATCTCGTCGACGTGCTCGATCGACTCGCGATCGGCGAGGTAGGACTCGTGCGCCGCGCGGTACTGCTCGGCGACGGTCGGGTCCTCGAGCAGGGCTGCCAGCTCGGGCATGACCTGGTTGGCCTCGAGGGTGCTGACCGCAGCGGTGGCCGCGGGATGGCACAGGTAGTACAGCGTCGGGAACGGGGTGCCGTTCGACAGCCGGGGCTTCGTGGACACGACCGTGGGGTTGCCACAGACGCAGCGAGCAGCGATCCCGATGACGTCACGCGCCGGTCGGCCGAGCTGCGCCGAGACGACCTGGATGTCGCGTTCGGAGGGCGGGTCGAAGGGAGGGGTCGTCACGGGTACGTGAGCCTACCGGAGTCCCGCGCGTCGTCCTACTTCGTGTCGCCGGTGCCGGAGACGTCCGGTGCGACGAGCTGCTGCGTGGTCTCGTCGGTGAGACCCGAGGTCAGCACCGACGACAGCATCGCCTGCACCCAGTCGACCTTCGGCGTCTGCACGGTCGAGCTCACGGGCGTGCCGGAATCGGTCGTCGGCGTCGACTCGGCCTTGCGGTTCTCGCTGCCCATCACGAGGTAACTTTCCTCGCCCGGGTACACGTAGAGCAGTCGGTCCCGGGCCTGCGCCTCGATGTACGCGGGGTCGTCCCAGCGCGCGACGTCCTTCTTCTTCTGGGCGACGTCGGCCTTCTGGCTCGCGACCTCGCGCTGCTGCTGGGCGATCTGCTCCTGCTGCTGGATCAGGGTCCGGAGTGACGGTGCGAGCACGACGACGAACAGCACGATGATGGCCAGCATGAGCAGGCTGAACCCGGAGAACCGGATCGAGCGGTACCACGGCTGCTCGGACGAGCCGCCCTCGGGCAGCGCCACGGGGACGCGGCGGACACGGGGCTTCTGGCTGGGCACGGTCCGACGATAACCCGCCGGCGGGCCTGCTGGCGGTCGGCACGCGGCCGTTCGGCGCCCTCTCAGCGGGCGATCCAGGAGGCGCGGCGCACCCCCGGAACGCTGCCAGCGCCCGGCACGCGGTCGCGAAACACGCCGCGGGCGATCCGCTGAGGTCGCACGATCGGTCGCCCGCGTCCGGCTGAGACGGCAGTTCGTGCGACCTCGACGGTCGGCGCGCGGCATGCCGTGCGACCTCGGCGCCCGAACGACGAGACGCCGCCCTCCCGAGGGAGGACGGCGTCTCGCGGAGGCGCTGGGTTACAGGGAAGCCGAGCGCGGGAAGGCCGAGCGGCCCGCGTAGACCGCGGCGTCGCCGAGCTCTTCCTCGATGCGGAGCAGCTGGTTGTACTTCGCGACACGGTCCGAGCGGGCCGGGGCGCCGGTCTTGATCTGGCCACCGTCGACCGCGACCGCGATGTCCGCGATCGTGGTGTCCTCGGTCTCGCCGGAGCGGTGCGACAGGATCGCCGTCATGCCGTGGCGCTGAGCGAGGGAGACGGCGTCGAGGGTCTCGGTCAGGGTGCCGATCTGGTTCACCTTGACGAGGATCGAGTTCGCGGCCTTCTCGTCGATGCCCCGCTGCAGGCGCGTCGGGTTCGTGACGAACAGGTCGTCACCGACGATCTGCACCTTGTCGCCGAGCTCGGCGGTCAGGTGCGACCAGCCGGCCCAGTCGTCCTCGGCCAGCGGGTCCTCGATCGTGGCGAGCGGGTAGTCGCGGACGAGCTCGGCGAAGTAGGCCGTGAACTCCTCGCCGGAGAGCTGCTTGCCCTCGAACGCGTACTTGCCGTCGTGGAAGAACTCGGTGGAGGCGACGTCGAGGCCGAGCGCGATGTCCTTGCCCGGCGTGAAACCGGCCTTCTCGATCGCGGCGAGCAGGAAGTCCAGCGCGGCGCGGTTGGACGCGAGCTCCGGGGCGAAACCGCCCTCGTCGCCCAGGCCGGTCGCGAGGCCCTGCTTCTTCAGCTCGCCCTTGAGCGCGTGGTAGGTCTCGACGCCCCAGCGGAGCGCCTCGGAGAAGGACTCGGCGCCGTAGGGCACGAGGAAGAACTCCTGGATGTCGACGTTGGTGTCGGCGTGCGCGCCACCGTTGACGACGTTCATGAGCGGGACGGGCAGCGTGTGCGCGTTCGGGCCGCCGAGGTAGCGGAACAGCGGCAGGTCGGCCGAGTCGGCGGCCGCGCGTGCGACGGCGAGCGAGGCGCCGAGGATCGCGTTCGCACCGAGGCGCGACTTGTTCTCGGTGCCGTCGAGCTCGATGAGCGCGGCGTCGACGAGGCGCTGGTCGGTGGCGTCGAAGCCCTCGAGCGCCGGACCGATCTCGTCGAGGACCGCGTCGACGGCCTTGAGGACGCCCTTGCCGCCGTAGCGGGAAGCGTCTCCGTCACGGAGCTCGTACGCCTCGAACGCACCGGTGGAGGCGCCGGACGGGACGAGTGCGCGCGAGACGACCCCGTCGTCGAGCAGGACCTCGACCTCGACCGTCGGGTTGCCTCGGGAATCGAGGACTTCGCGTGCGCCTACGGCGTCGATCTGGGCCACGGGGTACTCCCTACACGTTCGGTTGTGGTGATTGCGGAGTCGATCCTAGCGAGACGCGGGTGAACACGAGGCGTGCATGACGGGCGACTGTGGAGAACTCACGCCAGCGGGCGGAACTCCACACCCTCGAGCGAGTGCGTGTCGGCACCCACGGAGGCGAACGCGTCGAACCCCTGCGCGACGAGTCCCGCGAGCAGGTTCTTCATGTTCTTCGTGCGTCGCTCGAGCCGGACACGACGGTGCCCCTCGAGCGCTTCGGCCTTGAGCGCCGCGAGCCGGACCGGGTCGACGTCCTTGTCGTACACGAGCACGACGGCGTCGGACTCGGCGGACTCGGGGAGCGTGACGAGGTCGACGAGCCGCTCGAACCCGAGGGAGAACCCGACCGCGGGCACGTCCTGCCCGAGGAACCGGCCGATCATGCCGTCGTAGCGCCCACCACCGCCGAGGCTGTAGCCGAAGTCGGGGTGCGCGACCTCGAAGATCGTGCCCGTGTAGTAGCCCATGCCACGGACGAGTGTCGGGTCGAAGCGCAGGTCGACGCCCGGGAGCGCCGAACGGAGCCGCTGCAGGTCCTCGAACGCGTCGGCATCGAGCCACGTGGCTCCCCCGACGGCGTCCCAGTCGGCGGTCTCGAGCGTGCGGATCGTGTCCTCGAGCCCGGGGAGCTCGACGCCGACGGTCTCGCGGAGCTCTGCCGCCACGCCGTCCGGCCCGATCTTGTCGAGCTTGTCGATCGTGATGAGCGCACGGTCGGCGGCGGTCGGGTCGGTGATCCCCCACGACCCGAGGAGCGCGAGGAGGATCCGACGGTCGTTGATCCGGATCGTGGTGCCCTGGATCCCGAGCGCGTCGAGGGCAGCGGTCGTCGCCCGGATGAGTTCGATCTCGGCGAGCTGCCCGGGCTCACCGAGGATGTCGATGTCGCACTGCACGAACTGCCGGTAGCGCCCCTTCTGCGGACGTTCGGCACGCCAGACCGGGGCGATCTGCACCGAGCGGAACACCGACGGCAACTCGGCCCGGTGCGTGGCGTAGAAGCGCGCGAGGGGCACGGTGAGGTCGAACCGCAGCCCGAGGTCCGCGAGGTCGAGCGGGGCACCGGCGTGCTGCAGGTCCTCGGTGGAGAGCCCGCGCTTCATGACCGCGAACGCGAGCTTCTCGTTGTCGCCGCCGAGGCCCGAGTGCAGGCGGGCGGCGTCCTCGACGACCGGGGTCTCGATCTCGTCGAACCCGTGGCGCGCGTACACGTCGCGGATCACGCCCAGGACGTGCTCGCGCCGGGCCTTGTCTGCCGGGAGGAAGTCACGCATGCCACGGGGAGCCGTCACGGTCGGAGCCATGGATCGATTCTGGCAGATCGACCTTCCCGGCTTGCACACGTTCCGACCGGCTGATATTCTTCATCCAGAACCTCGGTTCGACGGGTGCCTGATCCATCCGACGAACCGATCGCGTGGGCAACGTGCTGCAGTGTGCCCCGCGGTTCGAGTGGGCTGCTCCATCGGCACCGCATCCCTGGTGGTGCCGTCGGCCCACTCGCGGGCGTCCTCCTTTTTTCGGGTTGGGAGGACGCCCGCACTCCCCTCGCCCGCGCCCCCAGCGCCCCGCACCCGCACCGCACTCCGCGCACCCGCACCGCTCGGGCGCGGCAGGTCGCCTCACTCTCCGACGCGGCCGGCCGACTCCAGCTCCGCGACCGCGGCACGCAGACTCGCGATCGGGTCGATCCCGGTGCCACGCGCCTCCGCGATCATCGCGAGCACGGCGGTCCCCCACCCGGCGTCCACGACGGCACCACCGGCGCCTTCCACCCGCACCTCCCGACCAGGACCCGTGTCCGGAACCGCACCCGCGTCCGGAACCGCACCCCCGGCCCTCGATCGCGCCCCCGCACCCGCAGCACCGGCGTCCGGGACGCCACCCGCGCCTCCCGACCGCGCCCCCGCGCCCGCCGCCGCGACGACGGAGGCGACGACCGCGTCGGAGTCCCCCCGTTCCTCCAGGCGTTCCAGCAGCTTCACGGCCCGCTCCATCGGCGGCATCGCCCGAGGGACCCCGTCGAAGACGCTCCGCCGCGACGACTTCTCCGCAGCCTTGGCCGCCCGCCAGACGCGCACGACGTCCTCCACGGTGTCCGCCCGCTCGTCCCCGAACACGTGCGGGTGCCGGCGCACCATCTTGTCCCGGGCGCCGGCGGCCACGTCCTCGAGGTCGAACGACTCCGCGAGTCCCGCGTGGAGGACCACCTGGTAGAGCACGTCGCCGAGCTCCTCGCGGAGTTCGTCGTCGTCCCCGGAGTCGATCGCGTCGACCAGCTCGTACGACTCCTCGACCGCGTACCGCGCCAGCGAGGCATGGGTCTGGGCGCGGTTCCAGACGCACCCTCCGGCGGGGTCGAGCAGGCGGTCGACGACGGTGACGAGGTCCGAGACGGCGGTCATGCGGTCATCGTGCCACGCAGCGCACCGTGGACGCCGCCGAGGGTCGGCCGGTATGCTGTACGTGGCGTGTCGGGAAGTCTGGTCGACGATCTCCCACCCGACCCTTCTCCGACGGAGCTCCATGCCGGCAATCGTCCGTTCCCCTCGTTTCAGCGCCATCGCTCTCCTGACCGCGGCGGTCCTCGGGCTCGTCGTGGCGAACTCGCCGCTCGGCCCCGGCCTCGAGCACCTCCTGCACGTGCAGGCCCCGTGGGGTGCGGTCGGACTCGACCTCTCGGTGTCGCACTGGATCAGCGACGGGCTGCTCGCGGTGTTCTTCCTGCTCGTGGCGATCGAGCTGAAGCACGAGCTCGTCGCCGGTGAGCTCTCGAACCCGAAGACGGCGGTCATCCCCGCGATCGCGGCGGTCGGCGGCGTGCTCGTCCCGGCCGGCATCTACCTCCTCGTGACCGCAGGGACGCCGTACGGGCACGGGTGGCCGATCCCGACCGCGACCGACATCGCCTTCGCGCTCGGCGTCCTGGCGATGTTCGGCCGCGGGCTGCCCTCGACGCTCCGGGTGTTCCTGCTGGCCCTGGCGGTGCTCGACGACCTCATCGCGATCATCATCATCGCCGTCGTGTTCGCGCACGACACCGACTTCCTCGCGCTGGCCGGCGCCGTCGTCGTGCTCGCGCTCTTCTGGCTGCTCGGCAAGGCCTTGCGCCCCGGGCGTCCCGGCCAGACCTGGGTCATCGCGGGCATGGTCGTGCTCGGTGTCCTGACGTGGTGGCTCGTGTACCACTCGGGCGTGCACGCGACGATCGCGGGCGTGGCGCTCGGGCTCGTCCTGCCGCGCCGCCCCGGGCACACGCTGCACGGCAACGTCGAGCCGTGGTCGAACGCGATCGTCCTGCCGGTGTTCGCCTTCGCGTCGGCCGCGGTGGTGGTGCCCGCCGTCGGCATCGGGGAGCTCTCGCCGACGTTCTGGGCGGTGGTGCTCGCGCTGCCGGTCGGCAAGGTGATCGGCATCACGCTGTTCGGGGCTGTCGCGACCCGGACCTTCCGGGCGCCCGGCCGCTCGACGCTGTCGTTCTGGTCGATCGTCACGGTGGGGGTGTTGGGCGGGATCGGGTTCACGGTGTCGCTGCTCATGAACGAGCTCGCCTTCGCCCGCAACGAGGAGATCCTCGACGAGGGTGTGCTCGCCGTCCTCGTCGGCTCGGGCATCGCGATCGTGGCCTCCGCCGTCGTGGTCAGCCTGCGGGCGCGTCGGTACCGGGCGCGGCGGGAGCTCTCCGAGGCCGAGGCGACCGAGTAACGGGGTCGCGCGGGGTCCGTGCGCGTCCCGCGGGGTGCTGTCCCGGAACGACATCGTCGCCGTCGTACGACGACCACGATGTCGTTCGTTGCACGCGCGCACTCTTGCACGCGCGCTCGGGCGACGTTGTCGCTGTCGTACGACACCGACAGCGTCGCATCGAGTCCGCACCGAACAGCGCGCACGCCCGCACGCGCCCGCCCGCGCGCGCACCGTCGCCACGCAGGCGCGCGACGCCAGCCCGCCCGACTACGCCGCCGGCGTCTCCGCCGGCGCCTTCGACGCCCCGTACACGGCCGTCAGGATGCTCTCCACCCACTGGATGAGCGCAGCGTCCGGCAGGGTCTCACCGTGCGGCTTCGGCAGCGGGATGCTCGCCGCGTCCTGCTGCGGGAACCACCGGGCTCCCGGGAACATCCGCTTGAGCCGCACCTGCGCCGAGTCGGCGAGCTCCTTGCCCGCGACCCGCAGGTTCGACCCCATCACGACGACGTCGGAGAGCCCGACCTGCTGCGCCATCCGGCGGAGGCGTGACACCTCGACCAGGGTGAGCACGGCCTGCGGCGGCTGGCCGTACCGGTCGGTGAGCTCGTCGAGGACCATGTCGATGCCCTCGGCCTGGGCCGCGGGGGCGGAGGCGGCGGAGAGCTTCTGGTACGCCTCGAGCCGGAGCCGCTCGGACTCGACGTAGTCGTCCGGGATGTGCGCGTCGACGGGGATCTCGAGCCGGAGCTCGGTCTGCCCCTCGGCGACGTCCCCGCGGAACTGCGAGACGGCCTCGCCGATCATGCGCAGGTAGAGGTCGAACCCGACGCCCGCGATGTGGCCGGACTGCTCCCCGCCGAGCAGGTTGCCCGCCCCGCGGAGTTCGAGGTCCTTCATGGCGACCTGCATGCCCGCGCCGAGCTCGTTGTTCGCGGCGATGGTCTCGAGGCGGTCCTGCGCGGTCTCGGACAGGGGCTTCTCGGCGTCGTAGAGGAAGTACGCGTACCCGCGCTCACGCCCTCGGCCGACACGACCGCGCAGCTGGTGCAGCTGCGACAGCCCGTACTTGTCCGCCTTGTCGATGATGAGCGTGTTCGCGTTCGCGATGTCGAGGCCGGTTTCGATGATGGTGGTCGAGACGAGGACGTCGAACCGGCGCTCCCAGAAGTCGACCATCACCTGCTCGAGCGTCGACTCGGACATCTGCCCGTGCGCGACGGCGATGCGGGCGTCCGGGACGATCTCGGCGAGGTGCGCGGCGACGGACTGGATGTCCTTCACGCGGTTGTGCACGTAGAACACCTGCCCCTCGCGCAGGAGCTCGCGGCGGATGGCGGCGGCGACCTGCAGGTCGGACTGCGGCCCGACGAAGGTGAGGATCGGGTGGCGGTCCTCGGGTGGGGTGGCGAGGGTGGACATCTCGCGGATGCCGGTGACGGCCATCTCGAGCGAGCGCGGGATCGGCGTCGCGGACATCGCCAGGACGTCGACGTTCGTCTTGAGCTTCTTGAGTTGGTCCTTGTGCTCGACGCCGAACCGCTGTTCCTCGTCGATGATGACCAGGCCCACGTCCTTGAACTGGATGCCCTGCGACAGGATCCGGTGGGTGCCGATGACGATGTCGACCGTGCCGTCGGCGAGGCCCGCGATCGTCTCCTTCGACTCCTTCTCGGTCTGGAACCGGCTGAGGGCGCGCAGGTGCACGGGGAAGCCGGCGAAGCGCTCCTGGAAGGTCTCCATGTGCTGGCGCACGAGGAGCGTCGTGGGGACGAGCACCGCGACCTGCTTGCCGTCCTGCACGGCCTTGAACGCGGCACGGATCGCGACCTCGGTCTTGCCGTAGCCGACGTCGCCGGAGAGCAGGCGGTCCATCGGGATCGGCCGCTCCATGTCGCGCTTGATCTCGTCGATGGTGGTGAGCTGGTCGGCGGTCTCGGCGAACGGGAACGCCTCTTCCAGCTCGCGCTGCCACGGGGTGTCCGGGCCGAAGGCGTGCCCCTTCGACGCCATCCGCGCGGAGTAGAGCTTCACGAGGTCGACGGCGATGTCGCGGACGGCCTTGCGCGCCTTCGACTTCGCCGAGGCCCAGTCCGAGCCGCCCATCTTCGACAGGGTCGGGGACTCGCCCCCGACGTACCGCGAGAGCTGGTCGAGCTGGTCGGTGGGCACGAAGAGCTTGTCGCCCGGGTACCCGCGCTTCGACGGCGCGTACTCGAGCACGAGGTACTCGCGCTGGGTCTTCACCGCGTTGCGGCCGCCGGAGCTCACCTCGCGCGAGACGAGCTCGACGAACTTGCCGATGCCGTGCGTGGCGTGCACGACGACGTCCCCGGGCTTGAGCTGCAGCGGGTCGACGACGTTCTTCCGCCGGCTCGCGAGCTTCTTGACGGTGCGCGCGCCCTGCTGGACGCTGCGGCCGTAGAACTCGGCCTCGCTGAGGACGGCGATGCGCGGATCCGGGGTGGCGAAGCCGTGCTCGACGGTGGCGGTCGTGACGACGGCGACGCCGGGCTCGGGAGGCGCGGTGACGGTTTCGGCACGGGCGGCGACCCCCGCGTCGGCGAGCACCTGCACCGCCCGTTCGACCAGCCCCTGGCCCTGGGCGGTCACCACGACGGCCCACCCGTCGTCGGTGAGCTGCTTCACGTGCGCGATCGCACCGTCCGCGCTGCCGGCGAAGCTCGGGATCGCCTCGGCCCGGACGCGGATGTAGTCGCCCGCCTCGGCCACGGCTTCGGCGTCGGTGAGCACGCGCTCGGCGTCGCCTTCGTCCAGCCCGGAGTCGAACGGGGAGACCGTCCACCAGGTGCGCTGCCCACGGCCGTTCTTGAGCTGCTGGACGGTGAGGAAGTTGCCGGCGTCGAGGTCGATCGGCGCCTGCGCACCGGCGACCGCGGCGCTCCACGCGGCCTGCAGGAACTCGGTGTTCGTCTCGGCGAGGCTGTGCGCGCGGCCGCTCACCCGCTCGGGCGAGAACACCGCGATGACCGCGTCGTCCGGCAGGTAGTTCGTGACCGGCACGAGGTCCTGCACGAGCGCGGGGGCGAGGGACTCCATGCCCTCGACCGGGATCCCCTCGGCGATCTTCGCGAGCATCTGGGAGAGGTTCGGGAACTCGTGCAGCATCTCGCGCGCCCGCTGCCGGACGTCGTCGCTCAGCAGGAGTTCGCGCGAGGCCGTGAGCTCGACGGCGCCGAGGTCGTCGTCGGTCGTGCGTTGGTCGGCGACGGAGAAGGCCTTGATCGCCTCGATCTCGTCGCCGAAGAAGTCGACGCGGACCGGGTGGTCGGCCGTCGGCGGGAAGACGTCGAGGATGCCGCCGCGCACGGCGAACTCGCCACGGCGGGTGACGAGGTCGACCCGGGCGTACGCCATGTCCACGAGCTGCCCGGCGATGGTGCCGAGGTCGTTGCCGCGGGACTCGGTGCGGAGGGCGATCGGCGCGAGGGAGGTGAGGTTGCCCGCGATCGGCTGCAGCGCCGCCCGGACGCTCGCCACCACCACGGTCGTGCGGCGCTCGGCCGCAGGGGCGTCCTGCCACGCGGCGAGCTTCCGGAGGGTCGCGATGCGCGTGCCGACGGTCTGCGCGCTCGGGCTGAGCCGTTCGTGCGGCAGGGTCTCCCACGCGGGGAACTCGAGGACCTCGGCATCGGGGAGGTAGCTGCCGACCGATGCGCGGACGGCCTCGGCCTCGCGCCCGGTGGCTGTGATCACGAAGACGCACTGCGGCCCGGTGCGTTCGGCCAGCAGGGCGCCGAGCAGTGGCACGCGCAGACCGTCGACGACCGAGAAGTCGGCGTCACGGGGTGCGGCACGGAGGACGCGATCGAACGCGGAGGCGCGCGAGAGCGCAGGGATGATGCCCGAGATCGTCACTCAGGAGATGGTACCGGCCACCACTGACACCGACCGCTGTGTGCGCGGCCGGCGAACGCACGGCACCGGGCAGCGCCGCTCAGGACGGGGCGTGCACGCGCTGCTGTGCGGCGAGGAGCCCGAGGTCCGCGATCGCCTCGACCGCGTCCGCGCCGTCCGCCAACAGGTTCGGCAGCGTCTTCTTCTCGGTCGGCGAGAAGTCACGCAGCACGTAGTCGGCCGGGTCCTGGCGCCCGGGGGGTCGGCCGATGCCGATCCGCACGCGGGTGAACTCGTTGGTCCCCGTGGCCTTGATGATGTCGCGCAGGCCGTTGTGGCCGCCGTGCCCGCCACTGCCCTTCAGGCGGACGGTGTCGAACGGCAGGTCCAGCTCGTCGTGCACGACGACGAGGTCGGCCGGGGTGGCGCTGTAGAACCCGAGCACGCTCGAGACCGGGCCACCCGAGGTGTTCATGAACGAACCGGGCTTGGCGAGCACCAGGCGGGGTCCCCCGGGCACCAGGCGTCCCTCGGCGACCTGGTTCGGGGTCTTGTGCTTCTTGAACGTCGCGCCCATGCGGGCGGCGAGTTCGTCGAGGACCATCTGGCCGACGTTGTGACGGTTGCCCGCGTAGCCGGGCCCGGGGTTCCCGAGCCCGACCACGACGAGCGTCTTGCCTGTCATCAGCGTCGGCCAGATGTCCGCGAAGGGGTGTTACTCGCCGTCGACCGGGGCGGAGCCGCCCTCGGCACCGGCCTCGGCGCCCGCCTCGGCAGCGGCCTCGTCGGCGGCGTCGTCGTCGGCGGTGCCACGCGGGGTGACGATCGCGACGACGAGTGCCTCGGCGTCGGTCTCGAGCTCGGCGCCCTCGGGGAGCTGGAGCTGCGAGGCGTGGATCTGCGTGCCGTCCTCGAGGCCCTCGACGTCGACGACGACGTGCTCGGGGATCGAGGTGGCGAGCACCAGGAGCGAGACCGTGTTGAGGTCCTGCACGTGGATGGTGCCGGAGAAGGACTCGCCCTCGACGACGACGGGCACGTCGACCGTGACCTTCTCGCCGCGGCGCAGGACCACGAGGTCGATGTGCTCGATGATCTGGCGCACCGGGTCACGCTGGACGTCCTTGACGAGGGCGAGCTGGGCCGCACCCTCGATGTCGAGGTCGACGACCGCGTTGGCGGTACGGACGAGCAGCATGGTCTCGTGGCCGGGCAGCGTGATGTGCTTCGGCTCGGTGCCGTGGCCGTAGACGACCGCGGGGATCTTGTCGGCGGCACGGAGCTTGCGAGCAGCGCCCTTGCCGAACTTGGTGCGGACTTCCGCTGCGAGCTTGGTGTAGTCGGCCATGGTGTCTCCTGGTCTCGGGGACGACACCGGGGTGCCGGCATCGTGGGGGTCTGTGGTGTTGCAACTCGAACGCGTGCACGCGTGAGGAACGTTCCCAAGCTGGGCCGGGTCTCCCACCGCGTCGATCACGGCCGCGCATGCGCGGCCCTCGCCGAAGTCAGTCACCGAGTCTAGCAGGACCGATCCGGGCGTGTCGCACCGTGCCCTGGACGTCGGTACAGGCGGGGGGGGGGGGGGGGGGGGGGGGGCGGGCCCCCCCCCCCCACCCCCGCGCGGGGCGGGGGCGGGGCGCGCGGGGGGCGGGCGCGGGCCGGCGGGGGGCGGTCGCGGGGGCAGCCCGCGC
>NZ_JBBCYQ010000020.1:0-26976 GCF_037144815.1 Curtobacterium sp. USHLN213
GGCGGCGTGGTCTGGTGGGGGGGGCCGCCCCACCCCCCGCGCGGGGGCGGGGGCCCCCCCCCCCCCCCCCCGCCCGGGGGGGGGGGGGGGCCCCCCCCCCCCCCCGCGCCTCCAGTCCGTTCGTCCGGTCGCGTCTACCGCGCCTGGTCGCCGTGGTCTTCGATCTCGCCGTCCACCGTCTCGGGCGGCAGCTCGACCTCGACGCGCTCCGCCGTGAGACGAGCCGCACGGCGCGAGAACACGCGGTCCAGGACGACGGCGACGACCGCGCCGACGAAGGCGCCGATCGTGACGCCCCACAGGCTGAAGTACCCCACCAGGCTGCCGAAGCTCGCGGTCTCCTGCGTGTCCCCGCGGTCGATGTTCATGGTGAGCGACACCACGATGAGCGTCGCGATGAAGCCGAGCACCGCACCGCCCACGATGAAGACGCCGAACTTCGGGGCGCGACGGATCGTCACCTCGTCGGAGGAGGAGACGGCGTTCGGCGCCGGAGCCGGTCGTTCGTCGGGTCGATCGGTGTTGCTCACGGTCCCATTGTCCCCCACTGTGGGACGTGCTCCGGTCTGTGCGGCCAGGTCGATCCAGGAGAGGATGGTCCCTACCGATCGGTATCCACGGGGAGGAGGTACGGCAGATGCGCGAACGGACCACTCGTGGTTCCCGGATCCCGGCGCGGATCGGCTGGCCGATCCTCCAGCGTCGCGAGGAGGACCGAGCCGTCTCGGTCGTCGCCGAGCACCGGTGGAGCGTCGCACTCGTCGGGGCTCCCGGTCTCGGCAAGAGCTCGGCGGCGGTGCGGGTCACCGACCGCGTCTCCGGGCGTGACTCCTCCGGCCGCACCCTCGTCGTGCCGATCACCGCCGTCGCCGCCAGCCGCTCGATGCCGTTCGGCGCGGTGGCCGAGCGCTTCGGGGAGCTCCCCGGGTCGCTCGCCGAGCTCGTCGGTGCCGGGGGTGCCGAGCAGCGCCTCCGCGAGAGCGAGGAGCTCACCGATCGTGACGTCCTCCTGCGCGTGGACGACGCCGACCACCTCGACGCGATCTCGGCGCGGTACGTGGCGTGGCTCGTCCGCGAGCAGGGCGCCCGTCTCGTGCTGACGTGCCGCGACTTCACCGCGCTCCCCGAACCCCTGCGCGCCCTGTGGCAGGACGACCTGCTCGAGCGCATCGACCTCGAACCGCTCGACCTGCACGAGACCTCGTCGCTCATCGCCGAGGCGCTCGGTGCCCAGCTCGAGACGGCGTCGGCGGAGCGGGTGCACCGCGCCACCGCCGGCAACCCGCTCTACATCCGCGAGGTCGTCCGGTCCGCGCTCGCCTCCGGTGCCCTCGACCAGACCGCGACGGGCTGGTACTGGCGGGGCCGGGTGACGGCGTCGAACAGCCTCGCCGACATGTACCGGACCGAGCTCGGCTCGCTGCCGGAGGACCTCCGCGACGTGGTCGACATCGTCGCACTCGCGGACCCGATCCCCCTCGCGCGGCTGATCGGGCTCGTCAGCGGCGGGGACGTCGACCGGGTGGTGGCGCTCGGCCTCGTCCGCATCGACTCGCTCGACGACGGTGCCGCAGTCGTCCGTCCGTCGCACCCGCTCGTCGGCGAGGTCGTCCGGGCACTCGTCCCGGTCGCCCGGCGCACGGCGCTGTTCGCCCGCGCCAACGCGTTCCGCACCGACCGCCCCGAGGGCGCCCCGCCGGCCGCCCGGCTCCGTGCCGCACTGTGGTCGCTGGAGTGCGGCGTGCTGCCCCCGGTCGACCAGCTGCTCGACGCCGCCCAGGTCGCCGTCCGGCTGCAGGAGCACGAGAGCGGCATCGCCCTCGCCTCGGCGGCCCTGCGCACCACGCTCAGCCCGAGCGAACGGGTCGCCGCGCACTGCCTGCGGTCGCTCGCGCACTCGTACAGCACCGGTCGCGAGGCCGGTCGCGTCGATGCCGAGGCCGCCTGGGCCGTGGTGTGCGCGGCCCCGACCGAGGTCGACGACCACGCCGTGATCGAGGCGTGCGAGACCCTCGCGAACATCCGACAGTTCCACGACGACGACGTCCTCGCCGCGGTGGCCCTGACCGACGTCGCCGCACGGTTCGTCTCCGGCGACGCCGTCGAACGGCTCCGGCTGCTGCGGCTCGCCCACCTCGGCTGGGGCGGCAGCTTCGACGAGGTCCGCGCCGAACTCGAGCGCTCGGGCATCGTGCACGCCGCGACGGTGCCGTTCGCCTTCCTCTGCCTGGCGCCGTGCGCGGTGATGGCCCTCGCGACCGGGGGCCGACTGGACGAGGCGGCGGCGTTCGGCCGGGCCTGCCTGGCGACCGCGGTCGAGCACCTCGAGGACGCCCCCTGGAGCGTCGGCGAGATCGTCTCCGTGCTGCACCAGCTGCAGGTCTGGCGGGGCGACATCGCCGACCTCATCACCGAGGTCCCGGTCCGCCGGTCCAGCCCCTACCTGAAGTACGACTTCACGCTCGAGCTCATCGGCGAGGGCAACCTCGCGCTCGGCCAGCGGCGCTGGGACGACGCCATCGCCGCGTTCTCCGCCGCCTGCGAGCGGTACGACGTGGCGGACCACGGCGGGTTCGCGGCCTACCCGTGGGCACGGCTCGCGATGTCGTACGCCTACGCCGGCCGCGCCGAGGAAGCCTCAGCAGCGCTCGAACGCGCCCGGTCGACGCCGCTCCGGGCGATGCGGATCATCGGCGAGCAGATCGCGGTGACGATCGCGTGGACCGAGGCCGTGCTCGGCAACCCGGCGGGCCTGCGGCACGCGGACGACATCATCGAGCGCGGGACGGCGAGCGGGTCCTGGACGCACGTCATGTACGCACAGACGCTGCACTACACGAACGACATGCTGAACGGGCGGGACTCCGCCGCGTCCCTCGAACGGATGCGCGACGCTGCCACCCGGGTCGACGGACCGCTCGCGGGAGCCATCGTCGAGTACGCCGAGGCGATCCGCGCCGACGAACGGACCCGGATCATCGCGGCCCAGGGCGTGCTCGCGTCGCACGGGATGGCGGTGTCGGCCGGACGGGTGAAGCCGCCGCTGACCAACCGCGAGTACGAGGTCGCCGAGCTCGCCGCACAGGGCATGAGCAACCGCCGCATCGCCGAGGTGCTCGGCCTCAGCGTGCGCACGATCGACGCCCATCTGTCGCGGGTGTTCACGAAGTGGGACCTGCACGCGCGCACGGAGCTCGCCGAGCTGCTCTGATCGGCGAGTCGTCCGGGCGCAACCGCGCCTCCGGAAGCCGCAGGTTCGTTGCGGAATGCAGCACGACTCGCCGGAACGGTTGACAGGATGTACGGAATGTCGCGTACCTTTGACCCTGTCGCCGGGTTCGGACCCGTTCGGGTCGGGTCCGAATCCCGGCGACTTCTACGGTATTCGCCGGGTCGGTGACGTCACATCAGTAGGTACTACCTAATTCGGTGAGGCCGTCTAAGTACTTGCGTCCGTATGGACCAGGAGGCGCGGGGCGGGCTGGCACCGTTCCTCCCGTCCGGCACACGCGACCGTCTGCTGGCTGCTCCACGACCGTCTGCTGTCCCGCTTCGGGGCCGTCTGCTGTCCCGTGTCGGCGGCCGTCTCAGACGGCCAGACGCACCGGCAGGAAGTCCGTCAGGTCCGCACGTGACCCGGACGCGCTGACGCGCGACTGCGCGACGGCCTCGTCCCAGCGCAGCTCGCCGGTGGCGAGCGCGAGCCACGTCGCCGCGTCCGTCTCGACCACGTTCGGCGGCGTCCCACGGGTGTGTCGGGGACCGGGGACGGCCTGGACCGCCGCGAACGGCGGGACCCGCACCTCGACGCTGTTGCCGGGCACGTCCTCCGCGAGGCGCTGCAACGACCACCGCACCGCGGTCGCCAGGGTCGGCCGAGCGGTGGCCCCCTGCTGCACGGCGGTGAGCGCGGCGCGGCCCTCCGCGTCCTCGATCCTCCTGGGTGGCATGTCCACAGGCTAGCCGTCGCATCGCAACGGGCGAGTCGGGATCGGTAGGGTGATCGGGTGCGAATCCTCGTCCTCGGTTCCGGTGCCCGCGAGCACGCGATCATCACGGCCCTCCTCGCGGAGCAGGCCGGTCACGTCATCACCGCAGCGCCGGGCAACGCCGGCATCGCGGCCGACGTCGAGACCGTCTCGATCGACCCGACGAACGGTGCCCTCGTCGCCGAGTACGCGCTCGAGAACGGTGTCGAACTCGTCGTCGTCGGTCCCGAGGCGCCGCTCATCGCCGGTGTCGCCGATCCGGTCCGCACGCGGGGCATCCCGGTGTTCGGTCCGAGCAAGGCCGCCGCGCAGCTCGAGGGCTCCAAGGCGTTCGCGAAGCGGATCATGTCCGAGGCGGCCGTGCCCACCGGGCGCCCGGTGTACGCCGGCACCGTCGACGAAGCCGTCGCCGCGATCGACGAGCTCGGCGCCCCCTACGTGGTGAAGGCGGACGGGCTCGCCGCCGGCAAGGGCGTCCTCGTGACCGAGGACCGCCAGGCGGCGATCGACCACGCCACCTACTGGCTGCAGCACGGCCACGTCGTGGTCGAGGAGTTCCTCGACGGTGAAGAGGTCTCCCTGTTCTTCCTGAGCGACGGGCACGACGTCCGACCGCTCAGCCCCGCACAGGACTACAAGCGACTGGGCGACGGCGACGTCGGGCCGAACACCGGTGGCATGGGCGCGTACTCGCCGCTGCCCTGGCTCGCAGACCGCTGGGCGTCCGAGCAGGCCTTCGTGGACGAGGTCACCGACCTGGTCGCACTCCCCACCGTCCGCCGGCTCGAGCACGAGGGCACGCCGTTCGTCGGCCTCCTGTACTGCGGGCTCATCGTCACCGAGCAGGGCGTCCGGGTCATCGAGTTCAACGCGCGCTTCGGCGACCCGGAGACCCAGGTCGTCCTCCCCCGCCTGGCGACCCCGCTGAGCGGGCTGATGCTCGCCGCGGCCACCGGGCAGCTCGGGGGCACCCCGGCGCCGTCGTTCCGCGACGAGGCCGCCGTGACGGTCGTGCTCGCGAGCGAGGGCTACCCGGAGAACCCGCAGACTGGTCGGCCGATCACCGGGATCGACACCGCGAACGCGCGCGAGGGGGTCTCCGTCGCGCACGCCGCCACCGGGGTCCTCGACGACCAGCTCGTCGCGACCGGCGGGCGGGTGCTGAGCGTCGTCGCCACCGGGTCCTCCTTCGCCGAGGCCCGCGACCGCGCCTACGCCGGCCTGGGCGACATCACGCTCGAGGGAGCACAGTTCCGCACCGACATCGCCGCGAAGGTCGCCCGATGAGCCCGGCGCCCGTCCTCGACGGCTGGCAGCACGTCTCCTCCGGCAAGGTCCGCGAGCTCTACGTCCCCACCGGCACCGCCGACGTCGCGAGCGCCACCGAGCTGCTCCTCGTCGCGTCCGACCGGGTGAGCGCCTACGACTTCGCGCTCGAGCCGCCGATCCCGGGCAAGGGCGAGCTCCTCACCCGGCTGTCCCGCTTCTGGTTCACCCAGCTCGCCGACGTGCCGAACCACCTCATCGCGCCGTCCGCCGGCGGGACCCCGGTGCCGTCGTGGGTGGCGTCGCGCTCCATGCACGTCATGCCGCTCGAGATGTTCCCCGTCGAGTGCGTCGTCCGCGGGTACCTCGTCGGCAGCGGGTGGGCCGAGTACCAGCAGTCCGGCAGTGTCTGCGGCGTGCCCCTCCCCGCCGGTCTGTCGAACGGCGACCAGCTGCCCGAACCGATCTACACGCCGGCGTACAAGGCGCCGCAGGGCGAGCACGACGAGAACATCTCCTTCGAGCAGACGGTCGACCTCGTCGGGTCCGACGTCGCGACGCAGCTGCGGGACCTCTCGCTCCGCGTCTACTCCGAGGCGGCGGCGATCGCGCTCGACCGCGGGGTGGTCATCGCGGACACGAAGTTCGAGTTCGGGCGCGATGCGTCGGGGCAGATCCGGATCGCCGACGAGGTCCTGACGAGCGACTCCAGCCGCTACTGGGACGCCCGGTCGGGGAACCGCACGGAGTCGTTCGACAAGCAGATCGTCCGGGATTGGCTCAGCGCGAACTGGGATCGGCAGGGGACGCCGCCGGTGCTGCCCGAGGCGATCGTGGCGCGGACGGCCGAGCGCTACCGCGAGCTCATCGAGCGCCTGGGCGCGTAGCGCCCCGCGCGGGCGCGGGCGCGGGCGGCGCCGCGAGGCCGCGAGCGGGCGCAACACGCCGCTCACGTCCGCCGAGGGCGCACGAAGTGCCGCCCGCCGACGCCGAGCGCGACAGAACGTGCCCTCTCGGCGCGCGACCCGAGCGCCCGCCGGCGCCGAGCGCGACAGGACGTGCCCTCTCGGCGCCTGACCCGCGCGCTCGCCGGACGGGAGGCGCGGTGCCAGGCCGACCCGCGCCTCCAGGCCGCACGCGCGCCGGGCGCCCCCGCGAGGGGGCACAACACGCCGCTCACGTCCGCCGGGGGCGCACGAAGTGTCGCCCCGCGGCGCCGAGCGCGACAGATATTGCCCTCTCGGCGCGCCGCCCCCGCCCGCCGCGTCAGTCGCGCGCGACGACCACGACCGTCAGGTCGTCCCCCGGGTCGTGCGTCACCGCACGCGCCCGCACCCGCCCGAAGAACACGTCGAGCTCCGGCGCGTCCCGCCACATCGCCCCGAGCGCACCGAGGGACGCGAGCGTGGAGTCCCACAGCTCGAGCGCCCCGTCGCTCACGACGATGAGGACGTCCCCGCGCTCCAGCTCGAGCGTCCCGGTGACCCGCGCGGCACCGACCGGGTGCAGCCCGATCGGCAGGTCGTACGAGCGCAACACGGTCTCGGTGCCGTCCGCGTGCAGGTGCAGCACGAGACCGTGCCCCGCGTCGGTGAACTCCATCCGCCCGGTCGAGGTCGTCAGGCGGCCGTGGAACAGCGTCGCGAAGGACTCGGCACGACCGAGGTCCGGGGCGACCTGGGCCTCGAGCGCCGCCACGGCATCGCGGGAGGACGAGGTCCCGCGGGCGAGCAGCGCACCACGGATGGTCGCGGCGAGGAGCCCGGCGGACATCCCCTTCCCCATGACGTCGGCGACGGTCACCGAGAGCGACGCCCCGTCGACGTGCCAGTCGTGGAAGTCACCGGACACGACCCCGTGCGGCTTGGACATGCCGCCGACGCGGTACCCGGGCAGGTCGACACCGGCTGGTTCGAGTCCGGCGAGCACCGAGCGGAGACGGTCCTCGTCGGCGCCGGCGGCGAGCTCGCGCTCCGCCCACACGCCGAGCTCCTGCAGCAGCGCGAGGTCGTCGTCGTCGAGCGTGCGCGGTGACGGGTCGATGAGGCAGAGCGTGCCGACCTTGACGTCGTCGTCTCCCACCCGCAGGGGCACCCCGGCGTAGAACCGCACGTTCGGGTCGTCGACGACCATCGGCATGTCCGAGTACCGGACGTCGGCGCGGGCGTCGGGGACCACGACGGGGCCGTCGACCGCGAGGGTCCGACCGCAGAACGTGTCGTGCAGCGGGATGGTCGGGCCGAACACCGTGTCGCTCTGCTGCGACTTGATGAAGACCTCGGACTCCCCCGCGAGGTTGAGGAACGAGCCGGTGACGCCGAACGCCTCGCGCGCGATCCGCGTGATCCGTTCGAAGCGTTCCTCGGGCCCGCCCTCGACCACGTCCAGCGCGGCGAGGAGCGCTGCCCGCCGGACGGCGTCCGTGGCGGGTCGGTCGGAGACGACGGGCTCGTGGTGCATGCACCAACGCTAACGCGCCTACCGGACAGTGGCCGTCCCCAGTACGGAGGACGCGCGCGGTCCCCAGGGTCCGTGGCGCGGCGTAGCCTTGCCGACGTGCTCCGACGTGTCGCCCCCGTGTTCGTCCTCGGCGTCGCCGCGGTCCTGACGCTCACCGGCTGCGGTGCGCACGACTCCACCGGGCAGCTGTCCGTGACCGTGTCGGCCAACGCCGCGGACCACCCCTACGAGGTGAAGGTCTTCACCGCCGAGACCGGGAAGCTCTCCGAGCACCAGCGGGTGTTCCCGGGCGGCACCGCGGACTTCGCCGGGGTTCCGCTGGGCAAGGTGACCGTGCGGGCGAACGAGCTCTGCCCGCAGGAGGCGACCGTGTCGAACGGCGAGGTCGCGACGGTCACGCTGACGACGACGGGCTGCTGACGCACAGGAGGGGGGGGGGGGGGGGGGGGGGGGGGGGCGCGCCCCCGCGCGGGGGGGGGGGGGGGGGGGGCCCCCCCCCCCCCCCCCCCCTCCTGGACGGGGTCCGGCTGGTCAGCCCTCGGAACGGCCCGACCGCCGGAGCGTCTGGTGCGGACTCTCGCCGAACCGCTGCCGGTACGAGGCCGCGAACCGGCCGAGGTGCGCGAAGCGCCAGCGCCGGGCGATGTCGCGGACCGTCACGACCCCGCCCCGGCGGGACGTGAGTTCGAGGTGCACGCGGTCGAGACGGACCTCGCGGAGGTAGCGCATCGGCGTCACGGCGAGGCGGCGGCGGAACAGGTCCTGCAGACCCCGTTCGCTGAGCTCCGCGCCGGCGGCGATGTCCGCGACCTCGAGGTCTTCGTCCGCGTGGTCGTGCACGAAGCGGATGGCGCGACGCAGTCGGTGCTCGACGTCGGAGCGGGAACGGGTGAACGTCGACAGCACGACCGTGGCCACCCGCCGGTTCAGCGCTGCCCGCTCGGTGGCGTCGAGGTCGGGGTCGAGGATGCGGTCGGTCACCTCGCGCAACAGGGTCAGCAGGGGCTCGACGCCGGGGTCGGGGGCGTCCGGTTGCACGAACTCCGACGGCTCCTCGGCGTCGCCGAGCATCGCGGGCGCGACGTGCAGGAGCGTCATCGCGGTCGCGTCGGTCTCGAACGCGTACGCGACGGGTGCCGACAGCATCATCGGTCGTCCGGGCCCGACGTCCCACTCGCTGCCGTCGTCGGCGGTCAGCGTCGCCCGGCCGTTGGCGAGCACGAAGACGACGTGGTCGGGGCGGGGGCCGATCGTGCCGGCCTGCGGCCCACCGGTGCGGATCTTCCGGAGGGAGACGTGCTCGTCGCCGCCGGAACGGTAGTCGAACGGCTGGTCGGAGGACGTCACGAGAGCCTCCGTTCGACGATCCGCGCGCCGGGTCCGGCGGGCCACCGAACGCTACCGTGACCGTCCGGCGCACGCGAGACCCCCGTCCGCGTCGCGCAACGGGTCGGCCGTTCGCCGTCGATCACGGGTCCGGGACCGCGTCCCAGACGTCGCCGTGCCGCGACAGCACCGTCCACCGCGACACCGGCCAGGTCGTGACGAACGCCCGACCGACGACGTCCGACACCGGGACGGTCCCGTGCGCCCGGGAGTCGGCGGAGTCGTACCGGTTGTCGCCCATCACCCAGAGCCGGCCCTTCGGCACGGTCACCGAGAAGTCGGTCAGCGCGACCCGGTCGGAGCCGGGCTGCAGCACGACGTACGACTCGTCGACCGCGTGACCGTTCACCGACAGGCGCCCCTGTGCGTCGCAGCACGACACGGTGTCGCCGGGCAGGCCGATCACCCGCTTGATGAGGTCGTTCCCCTGCCCGGGCCCGAGCCAGCCACCCGGGTCCTCGAAGACGACGACGTCGCCGCGTCGGAGCGGCACCACTCCGGGGACGAGTTCGTTGACGAGCACCCGGTCGCCGACCAGGAGCGTGTTCGCCATCGACAGCGAGGGGATGAAGAACGACCGGACGAGGTACGACTTCACCAGGAAGGACGCCAGGAGCGCGACGACCACGATGATCGCGAGGTCACGGAGGAACTTCCAGCGGGCACGCCTGCGGGGCTCGGGGACGGCTTCGTCGCTCAATGCGTCAGCACCACCTTGACGACACCGATGACGAACGCGACGGCGGCGAGCACGATGCCGCCCCAGAGTCCGAGGAACGTCGGCCGCTTGCCGCTGAACCGCTGCATGAACACACCGACCATGCCGATGCGGACCACGAGGATCACGAGCGCGGCCGTCTGCGCCCACGACGCGGGCAGCCAGCCGATCCACGCGACGGCGTACAGCACCGCGGGGATGAGGCCGGACGTGGCGATCGGGTTCGCGTTGCGGACGATGGTGACCACGGACTCGCGACGGACGTCGTCGGACGCGTCGTCGTCCCCGAGCCCGTGCGCGACCAGGTGCGACAGCACGTGCGCGAGGTACGTGAGCACCGCGGTGCCGAGGACCGCCAACACCGCCGAACCGTGGTGGATCGCGGCGGGGTCGACCGCGATCGCGGCGGCGAGCACGGTGATGTTGCCGTAGACGTACGACGACATCCGGTCGCGCAACTGCTCGATCGGCAGGTCGCGGCGGTCCGGACGGCCACCCCGGCGGCCGCCCGCTCGGTCCGGCAGTCGTCGTGTGCGTGGCATCCCTCCATCTTGGCCCTGCCCGGGGCCGCGCAGCCGACAGGACACCGAGTGCGATGGCACGCGCCACGCTCATTTGGTTGACGCGTCAACCAAATGAGCGCAGACTGGTCGCATGACCACGCAGGACCTCCTCGCCGCCGACACCTCGATGGGCGCCGTGACGCTCCGGGTCGCCGACCTCGACCGCATGATCGGCTACTACCGCGACGGCGTGCGGCTGTCCCTCCTGTCGAACGAGGGCGGTGTGGCGGTGCTCGGGCGGGGCACGACCCCGATCGTCATCCTCGAGCACGCGCCGTCGATGCAGCACGCCGGGCCGCACGACGCCGGCCTGTTCCACACCGCGATCCTGTTCGACACGAAGGCCGACCTGGCCGCCGCGCTCTACTCCGTCGCGACCCGGTACCCGCAGACCTTCACGGGCAGCGCCGACCACCTCGTCAGCAACGCCTTCTACTTCTCCGACCCCGAGGGCAACGGCGTCGAGCTGTACTGGGACCGCGACCGCACCGAGTGGTCGTGGACGCACGGCATGGTCGACATGGCCACCATCTCCGTCGACCCGAACGCCTTCCTGCAGGAGCACCTCACGCAGGACGCCCTCGACGGCGCAGCAGCACGCCCCGGACGTGTCGGCCACGTGCACCTGTCGGTCGGGGACGTCGCCACCGCCGAGGAGTTCTACGTCGACCGGCTCGGCTTCGCGACCACGGCCGGTTGGGGTGAGGCGCTGTTCGTCAGCGCCGGCGGCTACCACCACCACATGGCGATGAACACGTGGAACTCGCGCGGGGCCGGACGCCGCCAGCTCGCGCTCGGACTCGGTCTCGTCCGGATCGAGGTCCCCGGCGCGGACGACCTCGGCGCCCTGGTCGAGCGGATGCACGACTCCGGGGTGCGGTCGGCGGACGACGGTCGGACGGTCGCCTTCGAGGACCCGTGGGCGAACCGGATCGAGGTCACGGCGCCGGGTCGCGGCTGACCCCACCGCACCGGGACGGACGGTCTCCGGCAGGATGGACCCGTGACTGAGGACATCCGGTGGGAGGTGGTCGAGGAGAGCACGCTGTCGCTCCCCGACCACGAGGCGATCGCAGCGCTCCTGGGGCAGGCGTTCCCCGACTGGTCGCACTGGTACGTGGGCGGCCGCAGCTGGGCGGGCATGCAGCCCGAGCGGCGCGTGCTCGCCCGTGACGCCGACGACGTCGTCCTCGCCCACGTCGGGATCCGCCGGATGTTCATCAGCGTCGGCGGCCGGGACGTGCTCGTCGGCGACACCGGCCTCGTCGCGGTGTCGCCACGACTGCAGGGCACCGGCAAGGGCCGCGACCTGATGGAGCGTGCGCACGCTGTGCTCGAGGGGCTGGCGGTGCCGTACGGGTTCCTCGGCGCCGGCGAGAACCGGGTGCCGTTCTACGCGAACCTCGGCTGGCACGTGTTCGACGACGTCGTCGCGGACTACACGGCGTTCACGGCCGAGGGCGCCGGGCTGCCGATGACCGACCAGGGCGGCTGGATGGTTCTCCCCGTGGCCGAGCGGCTCGAGGACTGGCCGGCCGGCCCGATCTGGCTGAACGGCCAGCAGGTCTAGGACGGGACGACAGACGGGAGGCGGGGGGGGGGGGGGGCCCCCCCCCCCCCCCCGCCTCCCGTCTGGTGAGAGCGGGGCTTACGCCTCGACCGCGACCTTCTCCGGGTCCTCGTTCGAACCGGGCGCGCTCGGCGTGACCGCTGCGCGCACGCGCGCGCCGAGGTCGGCGTCGACGTTCGTCCAGTAGGCGAACACCCGCTCGCGCAGGTCGTCGCGCGTCACCTTCGAGACGTGCCCGGCGATGTTGCCGACCAGGCGCTCACGGGCGGCGTCGTCGAGGACCTCGCGCACCAGGGTGCCGGCCTGACCGAAGTCGTCGTCCTCGGGGTGGAGGGTCGCGGCGGAGCGCTGCAGCGCGCCGTCGGACTCCCAGCCGGGGGTCTCGTCGGTCGCGTCCGGGTCGGCGTGCGCACCGCCGAGGGAGTTCGGCGCGTAGACCGGGACCTCGGACTTCTGGAAGTCGAAGCGCATCGCGCCGTCCTTCGAGTACGAGTGCACCTCGTTCTTCGGGGCGTTCACGGGCAGCTGCGCGTGGTTCGTGCCGACGCGGTAGCGGTGCGCGTCCGCGTAGCTGAAGATGCGCGCGAGGAGCATCTTGTCGGGGCTCGCCGCGATGCCGGGGACGAAGTTCGAGGGGGCGAAGGTCGCCTGCTCGATCTGCGCGAAGTAGTTCTCCGGGTTGCGGTTGAGCTCCATCGTGCCGACCTCGATGAGCGGGTAGTCCGCGTGCGGCCACACCTTCGTCAGGTCGAACGGGTTGAAGCTGTAGCCCTCGGCGTCGGCGTAGGGCATGACCTGCACCTTGAGGGTCCAGCGCGGGTTGTCGCCGCGCTCGATGGCCGCGTGCAGGTCACGGATGTGGAAGTCCGCGTCCTCGCCGGCGATGCGGTCGGCATCCTCCTGCGTCAGGGTCTTGTGGCCCTGCTCGGTGAGGAAGTGGTACTTCACCCAGAAGCGCTCGCCCTCGGCGTTGATCCACTGGTAGGTGTGCGAGCCGAAGCCGTCCATCTCGCGCCACGACGCCGGCAGACCGCGGTCGCCCATCAGCCACGTGACCTGGTGGGCCGACTCGGGCGACAGGGTCCAGAAGTCCCACTGCATGTCGTGGTCGCGCAGGTGCGAACCCGGCAGGCGCTTCTGCGAGCGGATGAAGTCCGGGAACTTGATGCCGTCGCGGATGAAGAACACGGGGGTGTTGTTGCCGACGAGGTCGTAGTTGCCGTCCTCGGTGTAGAACTTCAGCGCGAAGCCGCGCGGGTCGCGCCAGGTGTCCGGGGAGCCCTGCTCGCCGGCGACGGACGAGAAGCGGGCGAGCATCTCGGTCTGCTTGCCCGGCTGCAGGAACGCGGCACGGGTGAACCTGCTGATGTCCTGCGTGACGGTGAAGGTACCGAAGGCACCGCCGCCCTTGGCGTGGACGACCCGCTCCGGGACGCGCTCACGGTTGAACTGGGCGAGCTTCTCGACCAGGTAGTGGTCGTGCAGCGCGAGGGGGCCGTCGGCGCCGACACCCATGGAGTGCTGGTCGCTCGACACCGGCGCGCCGGAGTTGGTGGTCGTGGTGGGGGTGCCGGCCGGCTGGCCGGGCGTCGTGTTCTGGTCGGACACGGTTCCTCCTTGGGTGGAACGGTTGGTTCGGTCAGGGGTGCTCGGGTTGCTCGTGGTCCCGGTTCGGTGCCGGGAGCGGGAACGACTGCGGTCGTCCCCGGGTCGGGGTGTCGGCGGTCAGGCCGGGACGGCCACGGTGTCGTCGCGTTCGGCGGCGGCACACTGTTCGCAGATGCCCCAGTAGGTGACCTCGGCCGTGGTGACGGCGAAGCCGTGCGTCTCGGACGGGGTGAGGCAGGGCGCGTGGCCGACGGCGCAGTCGACGTCCTCGATCGCGCCGCACATCGTGCAGACGATGTGGTGGTGGTTGTCGCCGGTCCGTCGTTCGTACCGGGCGGGGCTGCCCGCGGGCTCGATGCGCCGGACCAGTCCGACGCCGGTCAGTGCTGCGAGGACGCCGTACACCGCCTGGTGGCTCGTGGTGGGCAGCTCGGCGGCGAGCGCGGTGACGATGTCGTCGGCGGTCGCGTGCGGCATGGTCTCCGTCGCGCGGAGGACCGCCAGGCGTGGTGTCGTGACCCGGAGACCGGAGGCGCGGAGCAGGTCGGCGTCGACGTCCATGCTGAGCCTTTCTTTTGCAGAGATCAAGACAACACGGCCACTGTACACCAGGCGATCCGATGGTCGAGCGCGAACGGTGGGTCATGACAGATGCACCACCAGTCACTCCCGTCCCCGCCGCGCTCCCCGCCCGCCTCGTCGCCGAGGCCGCGGGGACCTTCCTGCTCGTGTTCGCCCTCGTCGGCGCCGCGACCTCCACCGCCGTGTTCCCCGACGAGCACAACACGCTCGGGATCGGGCTGCTCGGGGTCGCGCTCACCCTCGGCCTCGTGGTGATGATCGGCGCGAGTGCGTTCGGTCCCGTCAGTGGCGGCCACTTCAACCCCGCGGTGACGATCGGCCTCGCGGTCGCCGGCCGGCACCGGTGGGCGGACGTCGGCCCCTACGTCGTCGCCCAGTTCGTCGGCGGCACGGCCGGGGCTGCGGTCCTCGTCCTGTTCGCCGGACTCGGACCGGCCACCGCCCTGCAGAGCACGCTCGACGGTGGCTTCGCCTCGAACGGCTTCGACGCGCAGAGTCCCGGCGGTTCCACCCTGCTCGGCGTCGCCCTCGCCGAGACGATCGCGACGGCCGTCTTCGTGACGGTGATCCTCCGCGTGACGGGTGCCCGCGGGAGCGCGGTCCCGGCGCCCGTGGTCATCGGCGCGACCCTCACGATCCTGCTGCTGACGCTCATCCCGATCTCGAACGCGTCCCTGAACCCGGCGCGGTCGTTCGCCACCGCGGTGTTCGCGGGGCCGGACTGGCTCGCGCAGTGGTGGGTGTTCCTGGTCTTCCCCGTGCTCGGCGCCGTCGTCGCGGGAGCGGTCGGTCGGATCGGACCGACGTCACGCGCGGACGACGCGACGGTGGAGCCCGACGCACCGCGGGCCTGAGCCGACCCGGGGCGCGGGCGGGCCGGGCGACCGGCGCGACCCGCGCCTCCCGGAGCTCGTCCGCAGCGGCGCGACGTGCGGGACGCATGCCGGACGCATGCCAGTCGCATGCCCCTGGCGGAATACGATGTGTCACGATCCGGTCGCGATCGGCTGGAACGACGCTGGGAGGGCGGGAACCCGCGCTACCGTCCCGGCATGTCCATGCAGCAGGGCCTGCCGCAGCAGGCGCACAGCGCTCAGGACGTCCGGGGGATCATCGCGCAGCGGGACCTGGTCGTCGACCTCATCCGGACGGCCTGCGTCGTCCTCGTCGTCTTCGTGCACGTCACGATGGTCGGTGTCGCCGCGGGGGCGGACGGCATCGCGGTGACGAGTCCGCTCCAGGAACTCCCCTGGTACGTCGCCGCGACCTGGATCGGCCAGGTGATGCCGCTCTTCTTCGTGGTCGGCGGCTTCGCCAGCGCCGTGGGGTGGCGTTCCACGGTCGCGCGGGGCGGCGGCGCGCGGGACTTCGTGGCGACGCGACTCGTGCGGCTGTTCCGGCCGGCGATCCCGCTCTTCGCGGTGCTCGCGCTCGGGCTGGGCGTCGCCACGCTGCTCGGCACGCCGCCGGAGCTCCTCGCCGAGGTCGCGTTCGGCATCGGCTCCCCGCTCTGGTTCCTCGCCGCGTACGGGATCACCCAGTGCTGCGTGCCGGTCATGATGCGACTCCACGAACGCGCTCCATGGCGCACGCTCGGCGCACTGCTCGTGCTCGCCGCGGCCGTCGACGGCGTGCGGTTCGCCACCGGGACGGCAGCGGTCGGTCTCCTCAACCTCGGCCCGGTGTGGCTCTTCGCGCAGCAGCTCGGCTTCCTCTGGGCCGACGGCTGGTTCGCCCGACGATCGCGCGTGCTGCTCGTCGCCGTCGCCGTCGCCGGGTACGGCGTGCTCGTGCCCCTGACGTCGATCGGGCCCTGGGCTCCGGACATGCTGCAGGACCTCAACCCGCCGATGCTCCCGCTCGCCGTGCTGGCCATCGCCCAGGCCTGCCTCGTCCAGGTCGTGCACGCCCCGCTCACCCGGCTGATGCGCACCCGCGCGGCCCAGGGCGCCGTCTTCCTGCTCGGCCGGGACGGGATGACGATCTACCTCTGGCACCTGCCGCTGTTCATCGCGCTGAACGGGGTCGCCCTGCTCGTCGGCGTTCCGTTCCCGGCGCCGGGGTCGCCGACGTGGTGGGCGACCCGTGGGGTGGCCCTCGTCGTCCTCCTCGCAGTCGCCCTCGGCACCGCCCGGGTGCTGCGCCGGTTCGACCGGCCGCTCCCCCGGCTCGTCCCCGGCACCGATCGCCCGGCCTGGCCCGTGCTCGCCGTCGCGGCGCTCTGCACGATCGGGCCGGCCTTCGCGGTGATGCAGCTGCACCTGTCGGTCGGGGTCGCCCTGCTCGGTGCACTGGCCGTGCCGGTGGGGGTCCGGCTCCTGACGAGGACCGTGCCGACCCGGAGCGCCGCCCGGATCTGAACCGGTTCTCACCTGCAGGGGCTGCTCCGGGGCGTGTGCCGGGCGGAGGATTGTCGTCGGCCGCACGATCCTCGAGGAGGCACCCCACGCCGTCGACACCCGAGTTCTGGAGCACGTGGCACCTCGACCCGCTCGCGGCCGTCCTCATCGCCGTGGCCGCGGTCACCTACGGCTGGTGGGTCGTCGGTGCCGCCAAGCGGGGCACCCGGTGGCCGTGGTGGCGGACGCTCGCCTTCGTCGGGGCGCTCGTGCTGTTCGGCATCCTGCAGTTCGGGATCGTCGGCATCCACGACCAGGACCTCCGCTGGGCGTTCGTGCTGCGGTTGGCCCTGCTCTTCTTCGCGGTCCCCACCTTCGCCGCGTTCGCCGCGCCCGTCTCGTTGCTCCGCTCGGGAGGCCCGGATCGCCTCGCGCAGGCAGCCTCCGCAGCGCTCGCATCGCGTCCGGCACGGGTCCTCGGCAACGCGGTCGTGTCGCCGCTGATCGCCCTCGCGCTGTTCTGCGTGCTGCTCACCCCGTTCTCGGCGACGATCCGCGAGTCCCCGGTCTGGGCGACGGCGATCACGGTGTTCGTGCCGATGCTCGGGTTCGCCCTGCTGACCCCGCTGTCCGAGCCGGGGATCCTCCGCTCGTCGACGTTCGTCACGATGGAGTTCCTGCTCGCGTTCGTCGAGCTCATGGCGGACGCGATCCCGGGCATCGTGCTCCGGATCACGAACCACGTGCTCGACGGATCGGTCACGGCGGCGGTCGGGCAGCCGTGGTTCCCGTCGCCCCTGCGCGACCAGCACCTCGCCGGGGACCTGCTGTGGTTCATCGCCGAGGTCGCGGACGTGCCGGTGCTCATCTCGCTGTTCATCCGGTGGCAGCGGTCCGATCGCCGCGAGGCCCGCACCGTCGACGCCCTCACCGACGAGGAGATGGCGGAGCTCACCCGGGCGCACCTGCAGCGCCGCGGGTGACGCGGGGGGGGTCGGGCTGCCGACTCGGAACGACATCGCCGATGTCGTACGACGTCGACCATGTCGCTGCCGCGCGGCCGCAACCGTTGCACGCGCGGACGAACGACACCACCGATGTCGTACGACGACGACGATGTCGTTCCGCGGCGCACCGGCCCCGCGCCCCGCACGCGACGGAGCCCCGCGCCGCACGAGTGCGACACGGGGCTCCGGGGCTCCGGGCTAGGCGTCGGCGTGCCGCCCGTGGTGGTCGGTCGCGGCGAGCTCGGCCTCGGCGGTCTCCGGCGCGGGTGCCGCGGCGTGGACACCGTGACGCTGCTCGGCCCCCACCACGCTGCCGTCGGACGCAGACGCGGGCGACCCGTCGGACGTGCCGCCGGTCTGCTGCCACGCCACGGTCTGCTTCGGCTTCGCCAGGAACAGCGCGGCGACGATCCCGATGCCGAGCACCACGGCGGGCAGGACGAGCGACTGCCCCATGGCGGTGGCGAACGGCTGCTGCAGGAAGGCCGGGAGCGCCCCGACCTGCTGCTCCGCACCGCCGGCGCTCGTGCCGCCGGTGGACGCCGGGAAGTTGGCCGTGATCCGCGCCTCGATCAGCGCCGCGATGCCGGCCGAGCCGAGGACGGCACCGATCTGCCGCGTGGTGTTGTAGACGCCCGAGCCGGCGCCGGCGAGCTTCGGCGGCAGGTTGCGCGTCGCGGAGACCGAGAGCGGCCCCCACATGCAGGCGTTCGCGAGGCCGAGGAGCGTCGACGGCAGGAGCACCCAGCCCCAGTCGGCACCCGATGCCAGGAGCGACCCGAACCAGAACAGCGCGCCGGAGAAGCAGGCGAGTCCGAACGCCGCGACCCAGCGGAGGCTCCACCGGTTGAGGTTCTTGCCGACGAGCGGGGCGAGGCCGGCCGAGAGCACGGCCTGCGGGACGAGGAGCAGCGCCGCCTGGGTCGGGCTGAACGTCAGCACGTCCTGCGCCCAGAGCATGATCGGCAGGGCGAACGACGAGATGGCGACGCCGACCGCGGTGATGGCGATGTTCGCGAGCGTGAAGTTCCGGTCCTTGAAGAGGCCGAGCGGCAGGAGCGGCTCACCCTTCTGCACGCCCTGCCACACCACGAAGGCGATGAGCACGACGATGCCGGCGATGATGAGCGACCAGACCGAGATCGGGCCGGTGATGGTCCCCCAGTCGTAGGTCTCGCCTTCCTGGATGCCGAAGACGAGCAGGAACATGCCGACGGCGCTCAGGACGATGCCGAGGGTGTCGAAGCGGTGCCCGTGCCGGTCGAACGACGGGACGAAGCGCTGCGCGAGCACGAACGCGACCACACCGACCGGGACGTTGACGAAGAAGATCCACTCCCAGCCGAAGCCGTCGACGAGCAGGCCGCCCACGATCGGGCCGACGAGCGAGGCGACACCGGCGACGGCACCCCAGAGGCCCATCGCCGCGCCGCGGTTCTGCGGCGGGAAGATGCGCGTGATCACGGCCATCGTCTGCGGCGTCATCATCGCCGCACCGAGCCCCTGGACCACACGGGCCACGATGAGCACCTCGATCGAGCCGGCGAGCCCGCACCAGAGGCTCGAGAGCGTGAACACCACGAGCCCGATCTGGTACATGACCTTCGGGCCGAAGCGGTCACCGAGCCGGCCGGTGATGAGGAGCGGCACGGCGTAGGCGAGCAGGTAGGCGCTCGTCACCCAGATGACGGAGTTGATGCTGGCGTCGAGCTTCGCGGCGATGGTCGGCGTCGCGACGGACACGATCGTCGAGTCGACGAGGATCATGAAGAAGCCGACGACGAGGGCCCAGAGGGCCGGCCACGGCTTCTTCTCGGTGGTGGTCGAGACGGAGGTCATCGAGTGGGTTCCTTGCTGTTCGTGGTGGTGCCTGTGTCGGTGGGGACGGCCGGGCCGTCCCAGGGGATGTCGCCGCTCGCGATCCGGTCGGCCGCGGCGTCGAGCCACTCGATCTGCGCGGTGAGCATGGCACGGACGTACGACACGTCCAGCCAGAAGCGGTCCGCGAGACGCTTGGCCTGGAGGCCCGTGGCGGCTTCGTCGTACTGCTCGCGTTCCGTCCGGAGTGCGCGGGCGCGGGCGCGCAGGGCGGTCGCCGCGTCCTCGGCGCTCAGGTTGTCGACGTGGGAGACCGCGAGTTGGAACTCCGGGTACTCGTCGGCGGGCTCGGCGATCATGCGGCGGAGGCCGTCCTCGAGCGCGGTGCGCCCGTGGTCGGTGATCGCGTAGGTGGTGCGTTCCGGTCGGTTGCCTTCTCGCGCGGTGCCGAGCGCCTCGGCGTAGCCGAGGTCCACCAGGCGACCGATCTGGTGGTAGAGCGTGCCCGGTCGGACCTTGACGTTCTGGTCCTCGCGACGCTGCAGCATCGTCTGGAACATCTCGTAGGGGTGCATGGGCGACTCCGCGAGGAGCCCGAGCGCGGCGAACGCGAGGGGCGTGAGCGACGCCATCCGTGCCTCCTGGACTGGTCCGTACCGATTATTCCAAGTGGAATGTACGCCTTCGAACAACCGAGCGCAAGCGCGTCCGACGCGCCGCGCGCGCCCCGTAGACTGTTCGCGTCCCACCCATCCCCGAAGTGCTGGAGTGAACACGTGCCAACGATCGTCGTCGAGGTCATGCCGAAGGCCGAGATCCTCGACCCCCAGGGCAAGGCGGTGGGCAACGCCCTCGCCCGTCTCGGCAAGGCAGACCTGACCAACGTCCGCATCGGCAAGCGCTTCGAGGTGGCCGTCGACGGCCCGGTCGACGACCAGAAGCTGGCCGAGGTCCGCGAGATCGCCGCCGACGTCTTCTCCAACGCCGTCATCGAGGACGTCGTGTCCGTGACGGTCGAAGGCGAGTGACACCGGTGCGCATCGGCGTCATCACGTTCCCGGGCTCGCTCGACGACCGCGACGCCCAGCGCGCGGTCCGTCTCGCCGGCGCCGACCCCGTCGCGCTCTGGCACGGCGACCACGACCTGCAGGGCGTCGACGCGATCGTCCTCCCCGGCGGGTTCTCCTACGGCGACTACCTGCGCGCCGGTGCGATCGCGGCGAAGGCCCCGATCATGGCCGAGGTCATCGACGCCGCCGGCAAGGGGATGCCCGTGCTCGGCATCTGCAACGGCTTCCAGATGCTCGCCGAAGCGCGACTCGTCCCGGGCGCGCACACCCGCAACGCGCACCAGCAGTTCATCCGGCGCGACCAGAAGCTCCGCGTCGAGACCACCGCCACGGCGTGGACGAGCGGCTTCACGGCCCAGCAGGAGATCACCATCCCGCTGAAGAACGCCGACGGCCGCTTCGTCGCGGACGCCGACGAGATCAAGCGCATCGAGGACAACGGCCAGGTCGTGTTCCGCTACGTCGGCGTGAACCCGAACGGGTCGATCGACGACATCGCGGGCGTCTCCAACGAGCGCGGCAACGTCGTCGGCCTGATGCCGCACCCCGAGCACGCGACGGAGCCCGGGTTCGGCCCGGACACCCCCGCGGCGATGGCCTCCGGCACGGACGGCCTCACCTTCTTCACCTCCGTGATCGAGTCGACGCTCGTCAAGTGACGACCACGCCGACGAACACGACTCCAGTGACAGGGAACGACACCACCGTGACGACACACGTCCGCCCGAAGCCCGACACCGTCCAGGACGCCGCAGCCACGCCCGACAAGGAGCAGCCGTACGAGGCGCTCGGGCTGAAGGCCGACGAGTACGCGAAGATCCGCGAGATCCTCGGCCGCCGCCCCACCTCGGGCGAGCTGGCGATGTACTCCGTGATGTGGTCCGAGCACTGCTCGTACAAGTCCTCGAAGAACTACCTCCGGCAGTTCGGCAAGAAGGTCACGCCGGAGATGACGAAGAACCTCATGGTCGGCATGGGCGAGAACGCCGGTGTCATCGACGTCGGCAACGGCTGGGCGGTGACCTTCAAGGTCGAGTCGCACAACCACCCGTCCTACGTCGAGCCGTACCAGGGCGCCGCGACCGGTGTCGGCGGCATCGTCCGCGACATCATCTCGATGGGTGCCCGCCCGGTCGCCGTGATGGACCAGCTCCGCTTCGGCGCGATCGACCACGAGGACACGCAGCGCGTCGTCCACGGTGTGGTCGGCGGCATCTCGTTCTACGGCAACTGCCTCGGCCTGCCGAACATCGGCGGCGAGACCTACTTCGACCCGGTGTACCAGGGCAACCCGCTGGTGAACGCCCTCGCGGTCGGGGTCCTCCGCCACGAGGACCTGCACCTCGCGAACGCCTCGGGTGCCGGCAACAAGGTCGTGCTCTTCGGTGCCCGCACCGGTGGCGACGGCATCGGCGGCGCGTCGATCCTGGCCTCCGACACCTTCACCGAGGGCGGCCCGACCAAGCGTCCCGCCGTCCAGGTCGGCGACCCCTTCGCCGAGAAGGTCCTCATCGAGTGCTGCCTCGAGCTGTTCCAGAAGGAGCTCGTCGAGGGCATCCAGGACCTCGGTGCCGCCGGCATCTCGTGCGCCACGAGCGAGCTCGCGTCGAACGGCGACGGCGGCATGCACATCTCGCTCGACGACGTCCTGCTGCGCGACCCCACGCTCACCGCCGAGGAGATCCTCATGTCGGAGAGCCAGGAGCGCATGATGGCGGTCGTCCGCCCCGAGAAGCTCGACGAGTTCCTCAGCGTCGTCGGCAAGTGGGAGGTCGAGACCAGCGTCCTCGGCGAGGTCACCGGCACCGGCCGGCTCGTCATCGACTGGCAGGGCCAGGAGATCGTGAACGTCGACCCGCGCACGGTCGCCGTCGACGGCCCGGTCTACGACCGCCCCGTGGCCTACCCGACCTGGATCGACGCGCTGCAGGCCGACTCGGCTGCATCGCTCGACCGCCCGGCCGACGGCCCCGCCCTCAAGGCGCAGTTCCTGCAGCTGCTCGGCTCCCCGAACCTGGCGTCGAAGAACTGGGTGACGAACCAGTACGACACCTACGTGCTCGGCAACACGGCGCTCTCCTTCCCCGACGACGGCGGCATGATCCGCGTCGACGAGGAGACCGGGCTCGGCGTCACGATCGCGACCGACGCGAACGGCCGCTACTGCCAGCTCGACCCGAAGCAGGGCGCCCGGCTGGCCCTCGCCGAGGCGTACCGGAACGTCGCCGTCACCGGTGCCGTCCCGGCCGCCGTGACCGACTGCCTGAACTTCGGCTCCCCCGAGAACCCCGAGGTCATGTGGCAGTTCTCCGAAGCGGTCGAGGGGCTCGCCGACGGCTGCATGGAACTCGGGATCCCGGTCACGGGCGGCAACGTGTCGTTCTACAACCAGACCGGCACGACCCCGATCCACCCGACCCCGGTCGTCGGTGTCCTCGGCGTGATCGAGGACGTGGCGCTGCGCGTGCCCTCCGGCTGGCAGGACGACGGCCACAACATCTACCTGCTCGGCACCACGTCGCTCGAGCTCGACGGGTCGGCCTGGGCCGGCACCGTGCACGGGCACCTCGGTGGCCGTCCGCCGGCGGTCGACCTCGAGCGTGAGAAGGCCCTCGCGGACCTCCTGCACGCCGCGGCGAACGAGCAGCTGCTCACGAGCGCCCACGACCTGGCGGACGGCGGCCTCGGCCAGACCCTCGCCGAGTCGGTGCTCCGGTTCGGGCTCGGTGCCCGCGTCGTGCTCGACGAGCTCGAGGCCCGCGACGGCGTCGACACCGCCACCGCGCTGTTCTCCGAGTCGACCGGCCGCGTCATCGTGACCGTCCGGCGCGAGGACGACGTCCGCTTCCAGGGCCTCTGCGACGGCCGCGGCTTCCCGGTGCTCCGCATCGGTGTCACGGACGCCACGAGCGGGTCGCTCGAGGTCCAGGGTGCGTTCGAGGCGACGATCGACGAGCTGCGCGGCACCCACGGCGCCACGCTCCCGAGCCGGTTCGGGGACGTCATCGTCGAGGACGTGACCGAGGGCTACGTCGGTCGGGGTCCGCTCGACGACCACGGCTCGTTCTCGCCGCGGACCGACTCCTGAACGGGTCGGACCGGAGCGCCACGACGACGGGCACCGACTGATGCCCGTCGTCACCCTGCCGTTCCGTGGACTCGTCGATCGCTTCGGCCCCGTGCCGGAGGGCATCGAGCTCGACGTGTGGGACGTCGAGGCACCGTACGGACGCCCCGACGACGTGGCCATCGCGTTCCTGCCGTTCTACTTCGGTGGGCGGCACCGGTGGCAGTACGTGCACGACCTGCCGAACCTGCGGCTCCTGCAGCTGCCGAGCGCCGGGTACGAGCACGCGGTCCCGCACGTCCCCGGCCACGCGCAGCTCGCGAACGGCCGCGGCATCCACGACGACGAGACCGCCGAACTCGCGGTGGGGCTCGCGCTGACGTCACTGCGCGAGCTCGGGGCGTTCCAGGCCGACCGTGCGAACGGCGTCTGGGACGCCCGGACCACCCGGTCCCTCGCCGACCGTCGAGTGACCGTGGTCGGCTACGGCGCGATCGGGTCCGCCATCGCGACCCGCTTCGAGGCGTTCCGCACCGAGGTCACCGTGGTGGCGCGGACCGCGCGTGAGCAGGACGGCCGGCAGGTCCACGCGTTCGGCGAGCTCCCGGAGCTCGCCGCGACCACCGACGTCCTGGTGCTCATCGCCCCACTGACGGACGAGACCGAACGGCTGGTGGACGCCGACCTGCTCGCCGCGCTGCCCGACGGCGCCCTCGTGGTGAACGTCGCCCGCGGCAAGGTCGTCGACACCGATGCCCTCGTCGCCGAGCTGCGGTCCGGACGGCTCTCGGCAGCGCTCGACGTCACCGATCCCGAACCGCTGCCGGACGGGCACCCGCTCTGGACGACGCCGAACACGGTCCTGACGCCGCACGTCGGCGGCAACACGGACCTCAGCGTGCCGCGGTCGATCGAGCTGATGCGCCGTCAGGTGGCCGCGCTGGCCGAGGGCCGACCGTTCGAGAACGTCATCGAGTCCTGACCACCCGGCCGGCCGGTCAGTCGGTCAGCAGCGCCATCCCGAGGCTCGGTGCCACGTCGTCGAAGCCGAGCGACCGGTAGAGCCGCTGCCCGGGCGGGTCGCCGACGAGGGTGACGTACGCGCCACGGGGTGCCCGGGAGCGGATGTCCGCGACGAGCCAGGCGACCACCGCACGACCGATCCCCCGGCGTTGGTGCGCCGGGTCGGTCGCGATGTCGGCGATGTGGAAGTACCAGCCGCCGTCGCCGATCGTCCGGCCCATCGCGACGGGCCGCCCGTCGGGATCGAGGACGTGGCAGGCGGACCAGCTGCCGGCGATCGCTCCGGCGCCCTGGTCGGCGTTCTTCGGCGTCAGGCCGGAGTCACGGCGCAGCCGGAGGTAGTCGTCGAGGGGAGGTGGGCCGGGGACGAGGGTGTAGGACGCGTCCATGGGGTCGGTCTCAGACCGGCACGACGACCGGGACGACGCACGCCGGCGTGCCGACCGCGATCTGCGCGACGGCCTCGCCCGGGACACCGTCTTCGCCGAGGGGCAGGACCGCGATCGCGTCGGACATCTGGTTCGCCACCAGCAGGTAGCCGGGCACCCGTGCGAAGTGCCGGGGCCACACCCCACCGGAGGACGCCGAGCCCACGAGCGACAGCCCGCCGTCGGATGCGTCGAGCACCACCACGAGGTCGCGCCCGCGCACCGCGACGTACACGCGCCCGGCGTCGTCGACCTCGATGTGGCTGAGGAGCGACTCGCCGACCTCGCCGGTGAAGGTCGCCGCGGAGGCCACCGACACGAACGACCCCGAGCCGTCGCGGCGGAGGCGGTGGACCCGGCCGTCGAGCTCACCGGCCACGATGAGGTCGCCCTCGTACCAGGCGAGGTGCCGCGGTCCGACACCCGGGGTGACGTGGTGGACGCGGACCTGCTCGATGGTCGGGGCGTCCGTGATCCGGAACTCGTGCAGGGCGTCGCCGCCGAGGTCCGCCACGAGCACGGTGCCGTCCGGCGTCGCGGTCGACTGGTGGGCGTGCGGGCCTTCTTGCCGGTCCTCGACGGGGCCGGTGGCGTCGGGGAGGACCTCGATGACGAGCGCCGACGCGGGCACCGTCACCTGGTCGTCGCTGCCGTGCGCGCCGACCAGCCCGTCGCTGCCGAGCACCGACGCGGCGTGCGACTCCGCTGCGGCGAGCGAGACCGCCGTGACGGTACCGGAGACGTAGTTGGTGACGACGAGCGCACCGGACGGGTCGACGCGCACGTGGCACGGGGCGTCGCCGCCGGCCGGAGCGTCCCAGAGGTGCTCGAGCGACGAGCCGCCCAGGCGGAAGGCCGAGACACCGCCGTCGGCCGTCTCGGACACGGCGTAGACCCGGTCACCGGAGACGGCCAGGAACGACGGGTCGTCGATGACCGCGACGGTGCGAGCGGTCGGCGCGCCGCCGTCCGCAGCCCCGACCGGTCCGCCGGGCACGATCGAGATGCCCGTCGCGTTCCCGCCGCCGGTGGCCGTGTACGAGCCGACGAGCAGCGTCGGGAGCGCGTCGCTCACTCGTCGCCGCCGGCGATCTGCTCGTGGTGGTGGATGACCTCGGCGACGATGAAGTTCAGGAACTTCTCCGCGAAGGCGGGGTCGAGGTGCGACTCGGCGGCGAGGGAGCGGAGTCGTGCGACCTGGATCTGCTCGCGCCCCGGGTCGGCCGCCGGCATCCCCGCTGCTGCCTTGAGGTAACCGACCCGCTGGGTGTACTTGAAGCGCTCAGCGAGCATGTGGATGACCGCGGCGTCGATGTTGTCGATGCTCTGGCGGATGCTGGCCAGTTCGGCGACGGCCGCCGGGTCGTACTGGGGCGTGGTGTCGTCGTCGCTCATGCCCCGAGCCTAACGGCCGCGACCGCTCGGCAGGTGTCGGTTACGTCGGCGGCCGGCGACCGGAACCTGAGCGGGAACTGAGCACGCCTTCGGAACTGCGAGAATGGGGACCATGTCGGTCCTGCTCGTGATCTCGTGCGTGTTCGCGGTCCTCGCGGGCCTCGTGCACGTGTACATCTTCTTCCTCGAGTCCGTCGCGTGGACGAGTCCCCGCGTGCGGAAGATCTTCGGGCTGTCGTCCGAGACCGAGGTCCAGGCCACCCGCTCGATGGCGTTCAACCAGGGCTTCTACAACCTGTTCCTCGCGATCGGCGCGATCCTCGGTGTGGTGCTCGCTGTCACGGGCAACGGGGCCACCGGTTGGACGCTCGTGGTGTTCTCGACGGCGTCGATGCTCGGTGCCGCCGTGGTCCTGCTCGGGACGGGTCGCCGGTACCTCAACTCCGCGTTCGTGCAGGGGTCGTTCCCGCTGATCGCCCTGCTCTTCGCGTTCCTCGGTTCGACGTTCGGAGCCTGACCGCAGCGTCCCGACGGGCCGGACGCCGGCCCGTGACGCGACCACAGGACGACGGGAGGCGCGGGGGGCGCAGGGCCCCCGGCCCCCCGCGGGACCCCACCGGGGGGCGGCCGCGCGGGCCCCCCCGCGGGCCCCCCGCGTGGCCGGGGACCACTGCCGCCCCATCGCGA
>NZ_JBBCYQ010000021.1:0-25852 GCF_037144815.1 Curtobacterium sp. USHLN213
AGATCGTCGACGAGGTGGCTCCGGAGACCCGCAAGGCGGGCTGATCCCGCGGGGCGGGGGGGGGGGGGGGGGGGGGGGGGGGGGGGGGGGGGGGGGGGGGGGGGGGGGGGGGGGGGGGGGGGGGGGGGGGGGGGGGGGGGGGGGGGGGGGGCCGCGCCCCCCCCCCCCCCCCCCCCGCCTCCAGGGTGGACGCGACGCTACGGCGTGATGCGCCCGATCAGCATGTCCGGCGTGAGCGCGTGGGCCTCGGCGAGGACCTTGCGGGCCTCGTCGGTCTTGTCCCAGACGTTCCAGAGCAGGACGCCGCGCACGAGGTCGTCGTCGAGGTAGTAGACGACACCTGTGACCGTCGGGTCCTGCCAGTCCTCGACGGTGCGCAGCTTCGTGGTGACCTGCCCGACCGCCTCGTACCCCATGTCGAAGACGTCGGAGTAGAACATCGGCGTGTGGTCGTAGGTCTCGTCGGCGTCGGCGAGGTTGCGCCCCGCCTGCCGGCCCTGCTGCTGGGCGTTGTCGACGTGCTCGACCCGGCGCGTGCCGAGGATCCGGTCGGGGTACTCGGCGACGTCGCCGGCGGCGAACACCGAGTCGTCGTCGGTGAGGAGCGTCGAGGAGACGACGATGCCGTCCCGGACGGTGAGCCCGGCGTCGGCGGCGAGCCGGGTCGCCGGTTCGATGCCGAGTCCGACCACGACCGCGTCGGCGGACACCTCGGACCCGTCGTCGAGGGTCAGCGTGACGCCACCCTCGTGCTCGGACCCGTGGTCCACCCGGCGCCCGAGCCGGAGCTCCACGCCGTGGTCGACGAAGCGCTGCTGGAACGCCCGGGCGAGGTCCTCCGGGAACATCCGGCCGCCGACGACCTCGTCCGGGTCGACGAGCGTCACCCGGGCGCCGTTCTGCACGACGCCGGCTGCGATCTCGGTGCCGATGTACCCGCCACCGACGACGGCAACGTGGGCCCCGGCGTCGGCGAGCTCACGGAGGCGTCGGTAGTCGGTGGCGCTCCGGTAGTCGAGCACCCGGTCGGACGGCGACAGCCCGGGGAGCCCGCGGGGCGTGCCGCCGGTCGCGAGGAGCAGTCGCTCGTAGCCGTGGGTGTGCCCGTCCGAGGTCGTGACGGTCTTGGCCGCGCGGTCGATCGCCGTCACCGCGGTGCCGAGCACGAACGTCGCGCCGGTCTCCTCGGTGTGCAGGTCGACCTTCTCGTCCCAGCTGAAGTCCGGGTCGGTCCACAGCTTCTTCGAGAGCGCCGGCCGGGCGTACGGCCGGTCGACGTCCTCGCTGATGATGCCGATCGAGCCGTCGGCATCGAGTTCGCGGACACCGCGGGCAGCGGCGTCGGCGACCATCCCGCCGCCGACGACGAGGTAGCGGAAGTCGGTCATGGCGTCTCCTAGATCGTTGCGACCGAGCCGGAGTCGACCCGGTAGTTCGAGCCGTTCACGAAGCTGGCGAGGTCGGAGCAGAGGAACGCGATGACGTTCGCGACCTCCTCCGGTTCGCCGCGACGCTGCAACTCCATGTACGGGCGCTCGTCGTCGAGGAACGACGCGATCGCCTCGTCGAAGGTCTGGCCGGTCTCCTCGGCACGCTTCTTCATCATCGCGTCGGTCATCGGCGTGTGGATGAACGCCGGCGACACGGTGTTCACGAGCAGGCCCTCCTTCGCGTAGGTGCGGGAGAGGCCCTTCGCGAAGGACAGCACCCCGGCCTTGGCCGCACAGTAGGGGAGCTCGTCGTCGTACGGCTGCGACGCGTCCTCGGACACGAGGTAGACGATGCGACCCCAGCCGCCCTGGCGCAGGTCGCCGATGAACTCACGCGTGATCCGCACCGGCCCCATCAGGTCGACGTCGATGGTGTCGAGCCATCCCTGTTCGTCGATCTCGTGGAACAGGCCCTGGGCGCCCGTGACGCCGGAGGACTGCACGAGGATGTCGATCTCGCCGACGGCGTCGCGCACCCTGGTGTGCAGGTCGGCCAGGCTCGCGGCGCTCGTGACGTCCGCGGCGAAGGCGTGCAGCCTGCCGTACGGCGCCTCGAGCTGGTCGGCGCTGTTGTCGAGCTGCGACTGGTCGAGGTCCGACACGACCACGGTCGCACCCTCCGCGAGGAGGATGCGAGCCGTGTTCCAGCCGATGCCGGAGTCCGCGCCGAAGACCAGGGCGGTCTTGCCCTGGATCCCGAGGTCCACCTGGTGGCCGCTACGCGTGCGCCGAGGCGTCCGCGACCGCGGGCGTGGTGGCCGAGGCGAGCGGGGTGCTCGGTGCGCGGTTCTCGGCCGAGACCATCCACGCGAGCTGCTCGAGGCGCTCGATGAAGCCGTGCAGCAGGTCGGCCGTTGTCGGGTCTTCCTCGTCGACCTCGTCGTGGACGTCGCGCATGGTGCCGGTCGCCTGGTAGAGGCGGAGCGTCACCTGGTCGATGGCGTCGTGCGTGGTGATCTCGCCCTCGGGGAACTGGTCGAGGTGGCTCGACGCCGCGACGGTGCTCGAGCGGCCGTCCGGGACCGCGTACAGGGCGCGCATGCGCTCGGCGGTGTCGTCGGCGAACTCACGTGCGGCGTCGACGATCTCGTCGAGCTGGAGGTGGAGGTCCCGGAAGTTGGTCCCGAGGATGTTCCAGTGGGCCTGCTTGCCCTGCAGGTGCAGGTCGATGAGGTCCACGAGGACCGCCTGGAGGTTCTTGGCGAGCTTGTCCGATGCGTGCATGATCGGTTCCTTCCGCGTTGGTGACCGGTACCAGACCGGTCTACGCGGTGCGGCAGGACGTCCGCTCAGAGGACGCGTCCCCCGTGGTCCGATCAGTGCGTGACGGCGGGGTCGACCTGGTCGACGGCGGAGCGCATCTGTTCGAGGAACACGGCGACGACGCGGGCGTCCTCGGGGGAGAGTCCCTCGGCGACGCCCATCATCCGACGGTGCATGATGCCGAGGGTCGCACGGACCTCTTCGTCGGTCTCGGTGGTCGGGGTGATCACGAGCGCGCGGCGGTCGGTCGGGTGCGGGTCGCGGCGGACGTGGTTCGACTTCACGAGGCGGTCGATGAGGATCGTCGTCGATGCCGACGAGATCTTGAGGTAGGCCGCCAGGTCCTTCGGCTTCACGGTCCGCCCGGCGCGCTGCGCCTGCAGCAGGAAGCGCACCGCGAGCAGGTCGGTCTCGCCCATGCCCATCGAGTCGCGGGTGCGTCGACGCATCGCGGTCTCGGCGGCGCGGTACCGGCGGAGGGCGTTCAGGACGGTGACGCCCCGCTGGGTCGCGTCGTCATCGGGGAACCAGTACCCGGACGCTTCCGTGATCTCCTGCGTGGACATGGCGTTCAGGGTAGCCCGTCTCGTTGCTAGAGCGTCTAGGGATCTCACGGGATGCGGTCTCCCGCACCCGTGGACGGACGGGAGGCGCGGTGCGGGCCCGCACCGCGCCTCCCGTCCGTCGTCACGTGCGTGACGTCGTCAGGCTGCGGCCTGCTCCTCGGTCGCCTCGGCGAGCGCGGTGAGGGCGCCCTGGACGAGCGTGGTGACCTCGGCGTCCTCGCGCGGGTGGGTCTCGGCGAACCGGACCACCGACTGCGGGATGGCGACCTTGACGTCCTCGAGGACCTTCGCGCCGGCGATCCCAGCGACCTTGCGGGCGTCGTCGTGTGCCCAGACGCCGCCGAACTGGCCGAAGGCCGACCCGATGACGGCGAGCGGCTTGCCGGACAGCGGCGAGGCGCCGAACGGACGCGAGCCCCAGTCCAGCGCGTTCTTCAGGACGGCCGGGATCGTGCCGTTGTACTCGGGGGTGACGAGCAGGACGGCGTCGGCGGCGGCGACCGCGTCGCGGAAGGCGACGGCCGAGGCGGGCGGGGTGTCACCATCGATGTCCTCGTTGTAGAAGGGCAGGTCGACGATGCCGTCGAAGGTCGACAGCTCGATGCCCTCCGGGGCGTGGTGCGCAGCCGCCTCGGCGAGCTTGCGGTTGATGGACTCGGCGCGGAGGCTGCCGACGAGGGCGAGGACGTTCGTCATCGGGGATCCTTACTGGTTCTGTGACGGAAAGGTGTCATCGACAACCAATGCGTGCGCGTGGACCCCTATTCCCGGTCCGGTGGATCGTCGGTACGTTGGCGACGTGAGCACGCTTCGGACGCCGGCCAGCACGCCCCGCACGACCGACCCGGACTGGTGGCGGAACGCCGTCGTCTACCAGGTCTACCCGCGGAGCTTCGCGGACACGGACGCCGACGGGCTCGGCGACCTCGCGGGCGTGACGAGTCGCGTGCCCTACCTGGCGTCGCTCGGCGTCGACGCGGTCTGGCTGTCGCCGTTCTTCCCCTCCCCGCTGGCGGACGGCGGCTACGACGTCGCCGACTACCGGGACGTCGACGATCGCCTGGGCACCCTCGATGACTTCGACGCACTGGTCCGTGCCCTCCACGAGCACGACATCCGGCTGATCGCGGACATCGTCCCGAACCACACCTCGGACGAGCACGCGTGGTTCCGTGCCGCGCTCGCCGCGGCCCCGGGTTCGCCGGAACGCGCGCGGTACGTGTTCCGGGACGGTGCCGGTGCCGACGGTTCGCTCCCGCCGAGCGACTGGGTGTCGAACTTCGGCGGCAGCGCCTGGACCCGCGTGCCCGACGGCCAGTGGTACCTGCACCTGTTCGCGCCCGAGCAGCCGGACCTCGACTGGTCGAACCCGGAGGTCCGTGCCGACTTCGAGGACACGCTGCGCTTCTGGTCCGACCGCGGGGTCGACGGCTTCCGGGTGGACGTCGCGCACGGCCTGGCGAAGGACCTGTCGACCCCGTACCGCCCGTCCGACGAGCACCACCTGCCGCTCGACGGCTCCGACCCGCTCTACGACCGCGACGAGGTGCACGAGATCTTCGCGGCGTGGCGCCGGGTGCTCGACGAGTACGACCCGCCGCGAGCCGCCGTGGCGGAGGCCTGGGCGCCCGCGCCGCGCCGCGTGCTCTACGCCCGGCCGACCGAGCTCGGGCAGGCGTTCAACTTCGACCTGCTCGAGGCACCGTTCGACGCCGCGGCGTTCCGGGGCATCATCGACCGGAACCTGTCGGCGTCGGCGCAGTCCGGGGCGTCGAGCACGTGGGTGCTGTCGAACCACGACGTCGTCCGGCACGCGACCCGGTACGGCCTGCCGGACGGCACGGACACCGATGCGTGGCTCATGACCGACGGTACGACACCGTCGCTCGATCGTGCACGGGGGCTCCGGCGGGCGCGGGCGGCGACGCTGCTGATGCTGGCGCTGCCCGGTTCGTCGTACGTCTACCAGGGCGAGGAACTCGGGCTGCAAGAAGCGGCGGCGATCCCGCACGAGGCGCTGCAGGACCCGAAGTGGATCCGCACCGGGCACACCGTCAAGGGGCGGGACGGGTGTCGCGTGCCGATCCCGTGGACCACGTCCGGGCCGTCGTTCGGGTTCGGGGCGGTCGCACCGCACCTGCCGCAGCCGGCCGACTTCGGGGCGTCCTCGGTCGAGGCGGAGGACGGCGACCCCGGGTCGACCCTCTCCCTGTACCGCGCGGCCACCGCTGCCCGACGGGACCTGCAGCGGGGCGAGGACCTCGCGTGGATCGAGGCGCCGGACGGGGTCGTGGCGTTCGCGCGGCACGACGGGTGGCGCTCCGTCACGAACTTCGGGACCGAGCCGGTGGAGCTGCCCGCCGGCGAGGTCGTCGTCTCGTCCGGTCCGCTCGGCGACGGAGTGCTCCCCGGGGAGACCACCGTCTGGTTGCGCTGAGCCGGACTCTTCCTCCACAGCCAGGAGGCGCGGGGACGCGTTCCACAGATCGGCCGACGCCCGCCTGACGGGGACCCTCCGGTCGCGACGATCGGGGCATGACAGCTCCCAACACCCCGCCGGGCGGTCGACCGCCCGCCAGGTCACGCCGGCTCCGCCGCGTCGCGGCCGTCGCGTCCGTCCTGACCGCGCTCGGTGTCCTCGCGGCACCCGGCCTCGTGCCGTCGGCCTCCTCGGCCGACGAGCTCGCCTTCCCCTACGAGAACCAGTTCGCCACCGCTGCCGGCGGCGCCCTGCACGGCGACGCGGCGATCGTCGACGGTCGGCTCCGGCTGACCGACGACGTCAAGGACCAGGCGGGGGCGTGGTCGATGCAGGACACGTTCCCGTCCGACCTCGGGCTCGAGATCGAGTTCAGCTACGCGATGTACCGCGACGTGGACGACCCGGGTGCCGACGGCCTGCTGCTGTTCCTCGCGGACGGCGCCGCCGAGCAGGGCGTCGGGTCGTTCGGGGCCGGGCTCGGGTACGCGTGCCGACGCGAGACGTCCCAGGGCGGTGGCCTCTCCTGCGACCTGCCCGGGGTGCCCGGCGGCTTCGCGGGCATCGCGGTCGACCACTACGGCAACTTCTCGACGCCGATCAACTACTCCGGTCCCGGGGCGCGGCCGGACACCGTGTCGATCCGTGGCTCCGGCGACGGGGTGCTCGGCTACCGCTGGGTCGGCGCGGCCCCCGCGCCCGGTGGCACGGAGACCGCCGGGACGACGCTCCGGAAGGTCCGTGTGACCCTGCTCCCCGGGGACGCCGGGGAACTCGCGGTCACCGTCCGGCTGCAGGACGGGGACCGGATGCGGACCGTGCTCGACCGGGTCCCCCTGCACGGCGACGGCCAGGCACCGCTGCCGAGCACGCTCCGCCTCGGGTTCGCGGGGGCGACGGGCAGCCACGTCAACGTGCACGAGGTCGACGCCCTGCGCGTCTGGACCCCGACGGACGTCGCCGTCACGCACGACCTCGCGCCGAGCGTCCCGGCGGGTGCCGACGTCGAGTACACGGTGACCGCACGGAACGCCGGCGTGAACGCGTCGGACCCGAGCGCGCTCGAGGTCGACGTGCCCGACGCCCTGCGCGACGTCACGTGGACCTGCTCGGCGGCCGCTGGGTCGTCGTGCGGGACCGAATCGGGCACCGGCGACGTCGCCACCGATCTCGGCCTGCCGCGCGACGGGACGGCCACGGTGACGATCCGCGGCCGCACCGCCGACGACGCCGAGGGCACGCTCGCGAGCGTCGCCACGATCCGACCGGCGCCCCGGACGGCCGACACGAACGAGGACGACAACACCTCGGCGGCGAGCACCACGGTCGCCGCCCGGGTGGACGCGCACGTCGAGACGGACAAGTCCGTGTCTCCCTCGACCGCGGTCGAGCCCGGTGACGAGGTCGAGTACACGATCACCGCCCGCAACCGGGGCCCGGGTACCGCCGAGGACGTCGGGGCGGTCGACGAGCTGCCGAGCGCGATGCGGTTCGTCGGGTCGTCGGACGACTGCGCGGCCGAGGGGCAGGACGTGACCTGCCGCTCCGGTGCCGCGCTCGCCGCGGGGGAGACCGTGTCGTTCCGGATCCGGGCGCAGCTCGACCCGGCGTACTCCGGGGACGGGTCGGACGTGGTGAACGTGGCGACCGCGACGTCGCCGAGCGATCCGGACGGCGGCGACCCCTCGCCGGGCGTCGGGATCGTGGTGGTCCCCGGCGGCGACGGCGGCCCCGACGGGCCGGGTGACGGCGGGGACGCTGACACGGGTCCGCGCGACCGGGCGCCCGACGACCGCGGGGCCCGTCCCGCCGGGGACGGTGGAGACGGCGGGGACGCCGGGCCGGCCCGGACCGGAGCGCTCGCCTACACCGGTACAGAGGACCTCGGCGTGGTCGCGGCGGTGGCCGCCGTCGGTGTGGCGGCCGGGGCGACGTGCTGGTGGCTCGCGCGGCGGCGTGCGCGCCGACGTGCGGCGGAGGACGAGGTCGGGTCGACGCCCCGCTGACCCCTCGCTGACGCCTGCTGGTTCGAGCATCCTCAGCGGCCGATCGCCCCGCGCGGTCGGCCGCTGCACCGTGCGGCGGTAGGATCGAACCACGATCCGCATGCCCGAAAGAGGTCTCGTGTCCGACTCCGTGGACGACTCCGGCCAGCGCGCGCGGTACTGGCCGATCCCCGTCCTCCGGGCCGTGCCAGCCGCGATCGTGGCCATCGTCATCACCTTCTCGTCCAACCACGCGGCGGGCTACGGCCTGCTGCTGTTCGGTGGGTTCGCGGCGGTGGACGGACTCGTGCTGCTGCTCGCGGGCACGACGCGGCTCCCGGCGGACGGACGGTCGCGCCGGACGACCCTCCTGCAGGCGGTGATCACCCTCGTCGCCGCGGTCGCCGCGTTCGCGTGCAACGGCCTCGGCCTGCCGGCGTTCATCGCGGTCGTCGTCGCCTTCGCCGTCCTCACCGGGGCGCTCGAGCTCACGCAGGGGCTCCGCGCCCGTGGGCGTTCGCCGTTCGCGCGCGACTGGACGACCGTCGGCGGCCTGACGCTGCTGCTCGCCGTCGCCTTCCTGGTGACGCCGCCCGACTACTCGCAGGAGCTCGGCGGTGTCGAGCGGGTCACCGGCACGCTGGACGCCTCGATCGTCCTCGTCGGCCTGCTCGGCGCCTACCTCGCCATCACCGCGGTCTTCCACGTGATCGCCGGCCTCTCGCACAAGTGGGGAACGGCGGCTCCGGCCGCAACCCCGGACGGAGCACCACACGCATGACCACCCCCAGCCGTCGCGACCGCCTGCGCCCGGTCGAGCTCCTCGGGATCTCCGCGATCGTCGCGGTCTTCACCGGGCTCGTCGTGCTGCTCGCCACGCGTGAGATCGAGCTCGCCGCGATCTTCCTCGGCATCGCGTTCATCGTCGTCGTCGTCGTCCTCGCGATGCTGCAGCTCGCGTCGACGAGCGACCAGGACGACAACGACATGCTCGGTGGTCACAAGACCCCGGGTGAAGGAGACGGCAACGACTTCCACTGAGTCGGAGGCCGCCCCCGCGGTGCCGACACGGCGGCCGTTCCAGGGCGACCCGGGCCTGCCGCAGCGGTACCGGCACCGGTACCTCATCCTCGCGGTCTGCTGCATGAGCCTGTTCATCGTCTCGATGGACGCCACCGTGGTGAACGTCGCCCTGCCCTCGATCGGGCGTGAACTCGGCAGCTCCATCTCCGGGCTGCAGTGGACGATCGACGCCTACACGCTCGTCCTCGCCAGCCTGCTGCTGCTCTCCGGCTCCACCGCCGACCGCATCGGCCGCCGCACCACCTTCCAGATCGGGCTCGCGCTCTTCACCGTCGGGTCGCTGCTCTGCTCGCTCGCGCCCGGGGTGGGCTGGCTCGTCGTCTTCCGCATGGTCCAGGCGGTGGGCGGTTCGATGATGAACCCGGTCGCGATGTCGATCATCACGGCCACCTTCGACGACGCGAAGGAGCGTGCCCGTGCCGTCGGCGTCTGGGGTGCCGTCGTCGGTGTGTCGATGGGGCTCGGACCGCTGGTCGGCGGCGCGCTGACCGACACCGTCGGCTGGCGCGCGATCTTCTGGATCAACGTGCCGATCGGCATCGCGGCGATCGTGCTGACGTTCCTGTTCGTCCCCGAGTCGAAATCGCCGAAGCCCCGACGGCTCGACCCCGTCGGCCAGGTGCTCGTGATCGTGCTCCTGGCGACGCTCGTCGGCGGGCTCATCGAGGGGCCGCGGCTCGGCTGGACGTCACCGGCCGCCCTCGGGCTGTTCGTCCTCGCCGCAGCGTCCCTCGTCGTGCTCGTCGCCGTCGAGCGCCGTCGCCGCGAACCGCTCATCGACGTCCGGTTCTTCCGGAGCATCCCGTTCTCGGCCGCGGTCGTCACCGCGATCGGCGCGTTCGGCGCCAACGGGGCGTTCCTCTTCCTCAACGCGCTCTACCTGCAGGAGGTCCGGGGCATGTCGCCGTTCCATGCCGGCCTGTGGACGCTGCCCGCGGCGGTCGCGACGATGCTCGTCTCGCCGCTGTCCGGGCGGCTCGTCGGCTCGATCGGCACCCAGGTCCCGCTCGTCCTCGCCGGCATCGGCGTCGGCGGCGCCGGGGCGATCCTCACGACGATCGACGCCACGACACCGATGTGGGTGCTCGTCGTCGCCTTCGTGCTGTTCGGGTTCGGGTTCGGCATGGTGAACGCGCCGATCACGAACACGGCCGTCTCGGGCATGCCCCGCGCGCAGTCCGGGTCCGCTGCGGCCGTCGCGTCCACGAGCCGGCAGACCGGGGTGTCGCTCGGGGTCGCACTCGCCGGCACCGTGACCGGCGCGAGTGCGGTCGCGACCGTCGGCGCCGGGTTCCCCGTGGCCACGCACGCGATGTGGTGGATCGTCGTCGGGATCGGAGCGGGGATCGTCCTCGTCGGGTACCTGTCGACCTCGGCTGCGGCGAAGCGCTCGGTCGCCGGCATCGCGCACCTGCTCGACGCCTGACCCGCTCGGGCGACCGACACGCCCGGGATCACGTTTTCGCCACGGTCCTGTCACGATCGCGCGTGCAGCCGACACCTCTGGAGTGAAGGAGGTGGGATGTGGACGTGACGACCGGCACCGACACGGACGAGGCGATCGTCCGTGCGATGGCACGGGGCGACAAGAGTGCGCTCGCCCGGGCGTTCGACCGGTACGCCGCGACCCTCACCCGCTACGCCTGGGCACTCGTCGACGACCGCCAGGACGTCGAGGAGATCGTGCAGGACGCCTTCCTGACGCTCTGGCAGCGCGCCGAGACCCTCGAGCTGCCCGCGGACACGATGCTCCCGTGGCTGCTCGTCGTCTGCCGGAACCACGCGTTCAACACCGGCCGGAAGCAGGCCCGCCGTCGCGCCGACGAACTCCCCGAGCAGCTCGCCGCACCCGAGGACCACGCCGAGGCCCGTGAGCGCCTCCGCTGGGTCCGCGACGAGATCGCCGCGCTCCCCGAGACCGACCGACGCATCTGCGAACTGTGCCTCCTCGAGGGGCACTCCTACGCCGAGGCCGCCGAGATGCTGGGCCTCAGCGTCGGTGCGGTCACCCAGCGGGTCTCCCGCTCCCGACGCCGACTCAAGAAGGTGGTGATGCACGATGAACACTGAGCCCCCCGAGGGAGACGACCTGCAGCACATGCTCGTCTCGATGAAGCAGAACGTCCTCGAACGTGCCACCCCGCGTCCGAAGCGGCGTCGGTTCCGTCCGGGCATCGCGCTCGGCGTCATCGGCCTGCTGGCGATCGGCACCGCGACGGGCGCCGTGGCCCTGTCGCTGTCGCAGCAGGAGGCGCCCGTCGCCGCGCCCACCCGGACGCAACAGCCGGAGCCGTCGCCGTCCGCGACGACCCCGACGTCCGCGCCGATCACGCAGCGCCCGACACCGCGTCCGACCCCGACGCCGGTCAACACGACGGCGACGATCCCGACCGACTGCCGTGCGCTCGTCCCGGCGTCCGACTACGACCGACTCTTCGGTGGGACACCACTCGTGCAGATCAAGCCGTCGCTCCCGGACACCCCGGAGGAGTACCGCGACCTCGAGCGGGAAACGGGCGACGACATATCGCTGCGGTGCACCTGGCGGGACCCCCAGGCAGACGTGACCGGGTTGGGGATCATGGCCGGTGAGTCGACCCCCGAGGCGATCAGCGAGAACCTCGCCGTCATCCGGGGCGAGGGCGGGACCTGCAGCGAGCGCGATCACGGGACCTTCTGCCAGACCGTGTCCAACGTCGAGCCGTACGACGTCGACCGCGCGTACACGTACTACACGCGCGGCACGGCATGGGTCGTGATCGACCAGACCAACTTCCCGACCGACAACCTGCTGGGTGCGATCGTCGGGGAGATCTGGGGGGACTGACGGCCTGGAGGCGCGTGGCGGGGACGACCCGCGCCTCCAGTCCGTCGGTGGGGTACGACGGGAATCCGGCCGCTCAGCCCGGCTGCGCAGCGACGTCGACGCGCGCCGCCACGATGTCGCGTGCCAGCGCGCGCACCGCTCGGTTCGGCTCCGGACTCGTCCGCATCGCGAGGCCGATGCGCAGGGGGTCGACCTCGTCCTCGAGTTCGAGCACCGCACCGTCGTGGCGCACCCCGGAGTCCGGGACGACGCCGACACCGAGGCCGGCCGACGCGAACCGGATCACCGCGGGCATGTCGTTCATCTCCGCGACGATCCGCCGCCGGATCCCGAGCCGCTCCAGCGCGGTGTCGAGGATGATCCGGTTGCCGAAACCGTGCGCGGTGTCGATGAACGGCTCGTCGGCGAGCTCGGCGAGCGAGACCGAACGACGACCGGCGAACCGGTGGTCGGCGGCGGTGAAGACCCGGAACGGCATCTCCCGGAGCGGCGCCACCTCGATCCCGGCCGGGACCGCCGGGAGGCCCGTGTAGGCGATGTCGAGCCGCCCGGCGACCAGGTCCTGCACGAGCCCGGTCGTCCCGGAGGGCGAGGTCATGAGCTCCACCGCGACCAGCGGGTGCCGCTGCCGGAACCGCCGCAGCACGCCCGTGAGGTCGACGATGTCCATGCTCGTGAAGATGCCGAGCCGGACCCGTCCCCGCAGGTCGGCGTCGTCGACGGTCGCGAGGTCGCGCATCCGGTCGAGGGACTCCAGCACGGCGCGGGCGTGGGGGAGCAGATCCTCACCAGCGGTCGTCAGCACGAGGTGCCGTCCGGTGCGGTCGAACAGCCGGACCCCGAAGCTCCGCTCGAGTGACGCGATCCCCGCGGACACCGTGGACTGCGCCGCCCAGAGCCGTTCGGCGGCGCGGGTGACGCTGCCCTCGGCGGCGACGGTGACGAACTGTTCGAGCAGGCGGGTCTCCACCGGCTCAGTATCGATCAGGTCGATGGACGACATCAAGAGCATCCGTTGGACTCGATGGGTGTTCGGCGGGACGATCGGAGCATGTCAACCGCCACCGCATCCGCTCCCACGTCGTCGACCGTCGCCACCGCGAGCGAGCGCGTCGCCGCCCCGCGTGGACGACGAGCGCACACGCGCCGTCGGCACGGCGTCGGGTTCTGGGCCGTGGCGTTCGCGTTCCTCGCGGTGATGGCGTTCGCGACCGTGCCCGCACCGCTCTACGTCATCTACCAGGCACGCGACGGCTTCCCGACCTTCACGACGACCGTGGTCTTCGCGGCGTACGGCGTGGGCGTCGTCGGGTCCCTGTACCTCGCCGGACACCTCAGCGACGTGCACGGACGGCGTCCGCTCATCCTCGTGTCGGTGGCGCTCGAGCTCGTCGCAGCGGTGCTCTTCCTGCTCTGGAACGACGTCAGCGGCCTCATCGTCGCCCGGCTCGTGACCGGCCTCGGGGTCGGGCTCCTGACGGCGACGGCGACCGCGCACCTCGGCGAGCTGCGGGTCCGGGCGACGGGCTCGCAGTCGTCGGCCGGCGGGGCGGGCGTGGTCGCGGGGGTCGTGAACCTCGGCGGGCTGTCGCTCGGCGCCCTCGTCGGAGGAGCGCTCGCGGAGTTCGTCGGGCAGCCGCTCATGGTGCCCTACGTCGTGTTCGTCGTGGCGCTGGCCGTCGCGTTCGTGGTGGTGCTCGCCGCCCCGGAGACCGTCGACCGTCCCACGTCGCCCGTGCCCTACCGCCCGCAGCGACTGCAGGCACCGGAGGGGCAGGCCGGAGCGTTCTGGACCGCCGGCACCGCCGCGTTCGCCGCGCTCGCGGTGCAGGGACTCTTCACCTCGGTCGCGCCGACGTTCCTCGGGACGACCTTCCACGTGACCGACCGGCTCGCCGCCGGAGCCACGACGTTCGGGGTGTTCGCCGCGAGTGCGGTGTCGCAGATCGTCTTCGCCCGGCTGTCGCAGCGGGCGCAGATCCGCCTCGGGATGGTCCTGCTCGTCGGTGGTCTGGTCGTCCTGGCCGGTGCCGCGGTGGTGCTGCAGGTGGCCGGGTTCATCGGCGGCGGGGTCGTCGCGGGAGCCGGCGTCGGGCTGCTGTTCCGCGCGTCGATCGGCAGCGCCGGCGCCCTCGTCGGCCCGGAACGTCGCGGCGGTGTCCTCGCCGCGACCTTCCTCATCGCCTACGCCGGGCTGACCGTGCCGGTGGTGGCGGTCGGGGCTGCGCTCCTCGTGCTGCCGACACTGCCCGTGCTGCTCGGGTACGTCGTGTTCGTGGTCGTGCTGGCCGTCGTCGCCGGCACCCGCCTGGCGGCGCGGGCCTGAGCGCTGGTCCGCGTCCCGCGCGTCGGCCGCGTTGCGCGTTCGGCTGCGTCCCGCGGCCGGTCCAGGAGGCGCGACACCCGTCCGGCATACTGGGCGCGTGTCCCAGAAGCGCAACCGTTCCGTCATCACCGGCGTCGCCGCCGTGCTGGCCGCCGGCCTCGTGGCCGGTGGCGTCGCACTGACGGCGCAGCGCGGTGCCGACGACCCGGTGCTCGGGGGCACGGCGGCCAGCGTCGTCCCGAGTGCGACCGCCGGCGGGGGCGCGACGAAGGACGGCACGGTGACGATCACCCGCACCGGCCCGGACCTGCCCGGCGACGCCGTCCTCGACCGCTGCGACCGGAGCACCCGCGAGACCGTGGCCCGGTACGACACCGAGGCGCTCGGCACGGTCGTGCTGCAGTGCGGGAACTCCGGCCAGGGCTACGAGCACATCCGGGTCCGGCACACCGCGGACTGGGAGGACGTCGTGACCGGCCACGGCTCCCGGGACTGGGACGACGCGATGCTCACCGCGGTGCAGTCCGCCCTCGAGGCACCGGCGACCGGGTACCCGCAGGACGCCGGCGACGGCAAGGTCTGCTTCGCCGCTCCCGTGCGGTTCGACGACGGGTCTCGCCCCGCGGCCGAGCCGTTCGTCCGCGTGATCGTGTCGGCCACCACCGACCGCGTGATCACGGCGTTCCCCACGAGCGACGGCGGCTGCTGACCTCGTCCCCGGGCGACGGTGGCGCGCCGGGCACCGCCTAGGCGTGCACCTCGTGCTCGTGCCGCCGGTGCGACGCCGGCTCCAGCTGGAACGTCGAGTGCTCCACGGGGACGTCGAAGTGCTCCGCCACGCACTGCTGCAGCTCGTCGAGGATCCGCGGGGCGTGCGCCGTCGAGAAGCACTCGTCGTCCACCACCACGTGCGCGGTCAGGTTGGGCACCCCGGTCGCCACGAGGGTCGCGTGCAGGTCGTGCACGGCGATGACGTGGTCGAGCTCGAGGATGTGCCCCCGGACGTCGTCGAGGTCGAGCCCCGGGGGCGTCGACTCGAGCAGCACGTTGGCGGTCTCGCGGAGCAGCCGGATCGCCCGCGGCAGGATGAGCAGGCCGATCAGGATCGCCGCGACCGAGTCCGCCCGCTCCCACCCGGTCAGCATGAGGACCACGGCGGCGGCGATGACCGCGACGGAGCCGAGGGTGTCGTTGAGGACCTCGAGCCGGGCGGCCCGCGAGGTGAACCCCTCGCCGGAGGCCCGGAGCAGCACGGCGTACGCCACGAGGTTGCCGACGAGGCCGATGACCCCGAACACGAGCAGCGGACCGGAGTGGATCTCCGCCGGCACGAACAGCCGCTGGATCGCCGAGATGATCACGTAGACGCCGACGGCGAGCAGGATCGCCGCCTGCGCCGTGGCACCGAGCACCTCGGCACGCTGGAAGCCCCACGTGCGCTGCGCGGTCGGCGAGCGTCGTGCGAGCCGCGTCGCCACCAGGCCGATGCCGAGCCCGCCGGTGTCGACGACCATGTGCCCGGCGTCGACGAGCAGCGCGAGCGATCCGGTCACGACGGCACCGACGACCTCGGCCAGCAGGATCGTCGCCGAGATGCAGAACGCGATGAGCAGTGCACGCTCGGACGCGTGCCCGTGCGAGTGCCCCGCTCCGTGGTCGTGTCCCATGCGCATCATCGTAGGGATCCGCACCGACGACATGCCAGGATCGGGACGTGACCCGGTCGCCCTACGAGCTGTCCACACCGTCCGACGTGCTGGCCCGGTTGCACCCGCGACTGTCGACGTACTTCGGCGCGATCCCGCCCGGACACGTCGGCCGTGGCGAGGGCGTCTTCGACGTCGTCGGCACACCCCGCCGCTGGCTCTGGCCGGTGCTCGCGTGGTTCGCCCGCGACGCCGTCATGTTCCCGGTCTGGGAACGGGACGTCCCCTTCACGGTCGAGAACCGCCCGGCTCGCGTCGGTCGCGGGCCGGCGGTCCAGGAGGGTCGGGTCGCCGTCCGCGCGCACCGCACCTTCCGCTTCCGCTCCGGTACCCGCACGATGGTCGACGCCATCACCGCCGGACCCGACGGGCTCGTCGACCACCTCGGTCGCCGTGGGCGCGTCAGCGCCCTGCTCCGGGCGGAGGTCGACGCGCACGGCCCGGACGCGGGCGCCCTGCGCCTGGTCCGAACTCGGGCGTGTGACCCGGACTCGCAGGCTCGCCCGGCGCACCCCGCGCAACGCTGGCGCGTTGCCGCCGAGCGGGGCGCGTGGAACGATTCGATGACGATGCCGACCAGCAGCGCGTGTCCCTGGTGCTCTCGGCCCCGCTGGTCGGCACGCTGTACCGGTACGAGGGGGCGTTCCGGTACGAGATCGCGCCGGACACAGGACGGGGATGAGATGAGCGACCACAAGGGCCGCGCCGTGATCGCGGGGGCGAGCGGCTTCGTCGGGCAGTACCTGCAGGACGCCTTCCGCGACGAGGGCTACGAGGTCGTCACGATCGGCCGCACCGGGGACGCCGTGTGGGGCAACACCATGCGGATCCGCGAGCTCGTGGACGGGGCCGCGCTCGTCGTGAACATGGCCGGCAAGAGCGTCAACTGCCGGTACGGGCGCCGGAACCGGGCGGAGATCATCCGCTCCCGGGTCGACACCACGCTCGAACTGGCCGAGGCGATCCGCACGAGCGAGCACCCGCCGCCGCTGTGGGTGAACGCCTCGACGGCGACGATCTACCGGCACGCCGACGACCGCCCCCAGGACGAGGCGACGGGGGAGCTCGGCGAGGGGTTCTCGGTCTCGGTCGCGACGGCGTGGGAGGACGCCCTGTCCGCGGTCGACCTGCCCGGAACCCGCCGCGTGGCGCTCCGGATGGCGATCGTGTTCGGCGACGGCAGCGCCCTCGTGCCGTTGCTCCGGTTGGCGCAGGCGGGACTCGGCGGGCCGCAGTACGACGGCCCGTGGTTCCCGACGCGCTCCCGGCTGCGTGCCGGCACCTACCACGCGAACCGGCACACCCGGGGCCGGCAGCGGTTCAGCTGGGTGCACATCGCGGACGTCCTCGGGGCGATCCGCTTCGTCCGCGACCACGAGGACATCGACGGCGCGGTCAACGTGTCCAGCCCGAACCCGTCGGACAACCGCACCGTGATGGCCACCATCCGGGACGCCGTCGGGCGACGCTTCGGGATCCCGACGTGGCGGTGGATGCTCGAGCTCGGGTCGTTCGCGATCCGGACCGAGACGGAGCTCGTGCTGAAGAGCCGGTGGGTGGTGCCGACGCGCCTGGTCGAGGCCGGGTACGAGTTCCGCTACCCGCACCTGCGCGGCGCACTCGCCGGGATCATCGCGGAGCGTCGGCAGCACCGGGGCTGAGCGCCGGCGCCGGCGCCGGCGCCGGCGCGGGCGTCGGCGGGGGCGGGGGCGGGTCGCCGAGGTCGCTCGAACTGCCGCCCGGCCCGTCGGCGGGCGGCACGTCGTACGACCTCGGCGGAGCGTCCGCGGCGTGTGGTGCGACCTCGACCGGCGATGACGTCGGGCGGGCCCGTGCCGGGCGGGCCCGCGCAGGGCGGACCCGTGCCGGGCGGGACCGCGCGGGCCGGGACGACCACAGCACGGCGGCCACCACGACGACCCCGGCCGCGATCTCCACCGCGTCCGGCACCTCCCCGAACGCCACCCACGAGGCGAACACCCCGACCACGGGCACGAGCATCGAGAACGGCGCGACGGTGCTCGACGGGTACGCCGCCATCAGCCGCGACCAGATGCCGTACCCGACGAGGGTCGCCACCAGCACGATGTAGAGCAGCCCGAGGTCGGCCGGCAGCGCCTCTGCGGTGAACGCCGTCCCGAGCGCGTTCCCGATGCGCGACGGCCCCTCGACGACGAACGACAGGACGGCCATCGGCACCGGCGGCACGATCGACCACCACAGCGTCAGGTGCAGCGGGTTGGCCGCCCCGGCCCGACGGGTCGCGACGTTGCCGATCGCCCACCCGAGCGCCCCGCACAGCGCGAGCACGACGGGCAGCAGCGCCGCCGCCTGCGCTCGGTGCACGGCGATCGCCGCCAGGGCCGCCACCGCGATCGTGACCCCGATCACCTGCCGGCCGGTGAGCCGCTCGCGCAGGAACACCCCGGCGAGCACCACCGTGAACGGCGCCGACGCCTGCAGGACGAGCGACGCCAACCCGGACGGGAGCCCCGCGGCCATGCCGAGGTACAGGAACGCGAACTGCAGGACCCCGAGCCCGAAGCCGACGAGCAGGAGCCGGCCGAACGGGATCCTCGGACGTGGGACGAGCAGCACGGTCGGGACCGCGAGCAGCGTGAACCGCAGCGCGGCGAGCAGGAACGGCGGGAGGTGCTCGAGGGCGAGGGCCGTCGCGGGGAAGTTGAGCCCCCAAACGACGGCGACGACCACGGCGAGGAGACGGTCACGGGTGCGCACGGGTCGATCGTGACCCAGCCGCACCGTTCAGCACCAGCGAAGAGTTCCGTACCGACGTTGTAGGCTCCCTGCATGGTCGGCTTCGACGTGCAGCTCCTCGCCGTCCTCCGCGAACTCGCCGAGCGGGGGAGCGTCACCGCCGTCGCCGAGGCCACGCACCGCACACCCAGCGCCGTCTCGCAGCAGCTCCAGACCCTGCAGCGACAGGTCGGCGTCCCCCTCGTCGAACGGGTCGGCCGCGGGGTCCGGCTCACCGGGCACGGCCGGGTGCTCGCCGGGCTGGCGAGCGGCGTCGCGACGGCGATCGCCACGGTGGACGCGGCGTGGCAGGAGCACCTCGGCGGCGCGACCGGGCGGGTGGACCTCGCCGTGTTCCCGTCGGCCGCGGAACTCCTGCTGCCCGGCCTGCTCACCCGGATGCGCGAGCACCCCGGCATCGACCTGGTGCTCGTCGACGTGGACGTCAGCGAGGACGCGTTCGGCCCCCTCGCCGCCGACCACGACGTCGTCATCGGGCACCGGCCGGACGGCGCCCCACCGGCCGGCCGGGAGGCGCTCGAGACCGTCCCGCTCCTCCGCGAGCCGCTCGACGTCGCGCTCCCGCTCGACCACCGGCTGGCCGCCCGCGAGCGGGTCCGCATCGACGACGTCGTCGGGGAGTCCTGGATCGGGGTGCCGGAGGGCTACCCGATCGACCGGGTGCTCACGGCCATGGCGGCGGCGACGGACACACCGCCGAGCGTCGGCTTCCGGACGATCCACCTGCCCGTCATCGAGAACCTCGTCGCCGCCGGACACGGGGTGGCGCTCGTGCCGCGGTACACCTCGGGGACCCGGGCGTCCGGTCGCTTCCACCTCGCCGAGCTCGCCGACGTCCGCGCAGGGCGGCGGATCGAGGCGCTCGTCCGGCCGGACCGTGCGGTCCGCCCCGTGGTCCGGACGGTCCTGGAGGCGCTGGTCGCCGAAGCCCTGGACGTCACCACCTGAGGCGGTGACGCTGCCGGCGGGGCCGCCCCGCGCCTCCAGGCCGACGCTTGGTGAGCAGAAATGGTCGGGTCCCTGCTCGGGACCCGACCATTTCTGCTCACGAAGCGAGCGCCGCGCGCGGCGCGCGGCGCGCGACGCGACGCGCTACACGTCGAGGTGGTCGACGAGCTCGTCGGCGAGGCCCGTGTACGTCGCCGGGGTGAGGTTCGTCAGCCGGGCCTTCGCGCCGGACGAGATGTCCAGGCCGTTCACGAACGCGACGAGCTCCGCCTGCCCGATGCGCTTCCCGCGCGTGAGCTCCTTGAGCATCGCGTACGGGTCCTCGATGTTCGACTGCCCGGCGGTGACCTCGGCGCGGATGACCGTCTGGATGGCCTCGGCGAGCACCTCCCAGTTGCGGTCGAGGTCCTCGGCGAGACGGACCTCGTTCACGGCGATCTCGCCCAGGCCACGGCGCAGGTTGTCGAGCGCGAGGAGCGAGTGCCCGAACGCGACGCCGATGTTCCGCTGCGTGGTCGAGTCGGTGAGGTCACGCTGGAGCCGCGACGTCACGAGCGTCTCGGACAGCGTGGAGAACAGCGCCGACGAGATCTCGAGGTTCGCCTCGGCGTTCTCGAACCGGATCGGGTTGATCTTGTGCGGCATCGTCGACGAGCCCGTGGCACCCGCTACCGGGATCTGCGTGAAGTACCCCATCGAGATGTAGGTCCACACGTCGGTCGCGAGGTTGTGCAGGATCCGGTTCGCGTGGCGCACCCGGTCGTACAGCTCGGCCTGCCAGTCGTGCGACTCGATCTGCGTCGTGAGGGGGTTCCAGGTGAGCCCGAGACCCTCGACGAACTCGCGGGAGAGTGCGGGCCAGTCCGCCTCGGGGTCGGCCGCGAGGTGCGCCGAGAACGTGCCGGTCGCGCCGGAGAACTTGCCGAGGTACTCGCCGCCCTCGATCTGGGACAGCACGCGCTCGAGGCGGTACACGACCACCGCGAGCTCCTTGCCGAGCGTCGTCGGCGTCGCCGGCTGCCCGTGCGTGTGCGAGAGCATCGGGACGCTCTTCAGCTCGTCGGCGAGCTCGCGGAGCCTCGCCACGACGGCGCGGTACGCCGGCAGCCACACCTGGTCGACGGTGTCGCGGACGGTCAACGCGTACGAGAGGTTGTTGACGTCCTCGCTCGTCGCGGCGAAGTGCGTGAGCTCGGCGATCGCGTCGAGCCCGAGCTCGGACAGACGACGACGGACGAAGTACTCGACCGCCTTGACGTCGTGCCGCGTCGTGGCCTCGATCTCGGCGAGCTCGGCGATCTGCTCCTGGCCGAAGGTCTCCACGACCCGGCGGAGCGCGGCCTTGTCGTCGACGCTGAGCGGCGACGTGGTGAACATCGCGTGGTCGGTCAGGAAGATGAGCCACTCGACCTCGACCACGATGCGCGCGCGGTTGAGCCCGGCCTCGGAGAGGTGCTCGCCCACCGTGTGCACGATCGGGTAGTAGCGCCCGTCGAGCGGGCTGATCGGCTGCGGGGGAAGGGGGGTCATGGGGCTCCCTGACGGACTGCCGGCTCGAGTTGGCGGAAGAGCGCCCGGCAGGCCCGTTCGACGGTCGAGAGCACTCGGTCGAACTCGTGCCGGTCCGCGTAGTACGGATCCGGTACGTCGGTCTGCTGGGGCCAGGCGTCGTCGTACCGCAGCAGGAGCGTCACCTTCGCGGCGTCGTCCATGGTCGGTGCCCACGAGCGCAGGATGCGTTCGTGGGAGCGGTCGAGTGCGACCACCAGATCGAGGTCCGGGAACCGGTCCGGATCGAACTGACGGGCGCGATGCCTGCTGCCATCGTATCCGCGCGCTGCGAGTGCTGCGATCGTGCGCTCGTCGGCGGGCTCGCCGACGTGCCAGTCGCCGGTGCCGGCGGACTCGACCTGGAACCGGTCGGCCATGCCGGCGTCCGCCGCGAGCTGGGCGAAGACGATGCCGGCCATGGGGGAGCGGCAGATGTTGCCGCTGCAGACGAACGAGACCCGGAAGGGGGCGCCGGCGTCCGGGGTCATGGGGACATCATGGCGCAGGGAGCGTCCGTCCGCGACGCTGCTGCCGTCGGGAGGCGCGGTGCCGGTCCGGTCGTCGGCCCACCCCGACGGGGTGCTCGCCGACGGGTCGTCGGCCAGCGTCACGCGCGCGGGCGGTTCAGCACCGGCCGCACGAACAGCCCGATCAGCCACGCGAACACCGCGAGCACGAAGGCGCCGACGATGCCCCAGCCGAACGAGTCGACGTGCAGCCCGAAGCCGAAGGCGTCCGAGATCCCGGCGACGATGAGCAGCAGGATCGCGTTCACGACGAACGAGATGAGTCCGAGCGTGAGGATGTAGATCGGGAAGGCGACGATCCGGATGAGCGTGCCGATGACCGCGTTCACGAGGCCGAACACGAACGCCACGAGCAGGTAGGTGAGCACGGTGGCCGTGGTGCCGCCGTCGCCGAAGGGCGTGACGGAGACGCCGCTGACGATCAGCGTGGTGAGCCAGAGGGCGACGGCGTTGACGACGAGGCGGACGAGGAATCGCATGCGTCCATGATGCCCTCCGGTACCCGCGGACGGGCCGGTAGCCTGATCCCGTGACTGACGAGCGCGTGCACATCCGGCCCGAGATCGCCGTTCTCCCCGCCTACAAGCAGGGGCGCCAGGCCGCGGCCGACGCCTTCAAGCTGTCGAGCAACGAGAACCCGTTCCCGCCGCTGCCCGGCGTCGTCGAGGCCGTGCAGGCGCAGACCGCGTTCAACCGCTACCCCGACGCCACCGCCCTCGCCGTCCGGGCCGTGCTCGCGAACCGCTTCGGCACCACCGTCGACGAGGTCCACGTCGCCCCCGGCAGCGTCGCGATCCTCCACGAACTCGCCAAGGCCACCTCCGGCCCCGGCGACGAGATCGTCTACGCGTGGCGCTCCTTCGAGGCCTACCCGGGCGTCGTCACGGTCGCCGGCGCCACGAGCGTGCAGGTGCCGAACCGCCCCGACGGCGGACACGACCTCGACGCGATGGCCGCCGCGGTCACCGAGCGCACCCGCCTCGTGATCGTCTGCACGCCGAACAACCCGACCGGCCCGATCGTGACCGGCGCGGAGTTCGAGGCGTTCATGGCGCAGGTGCCCGCCACCGTGCTCGTGGTCCTCGACGAGGCCTACGCCGAGTTCGTCACCGAGCCGACCGCCGTCCGGGGCGCCCCGCTGCTCGAGCGGTACCCGAACCTCGTCGTGCTCCGCACCTTCTCGAAGGCGTACGGGCTGGCCGGACTCCGTGTCGGGTACGCCCTCGGCCCGGCGTACGTGCTCGATGCCGTACGCGCCTGCGCCATCCCGCTCTCGGTCACGGCGCAGGGCCAGGCGGCGGCGCTCGCGAGCCTCGAACGCGAGTCCGAACTGCTCGAGCGCGTGTCCGAGATCGCCGTCCTGCGGGACCACGTCGTCACGTCGCTCCGCGAGCAGGGCTGGGACGTGCCCGACGCCCAGGGCAACTTCGTGTGGCTGCCGACCGGCGAGCTGACGGCGCACGCGACGGAGCGCTTCGAGCAGGCCGGCATCATCGTCCGGGCCTTCGGGAACGAGGGCATCCGCATCTCGATCGGGGAGCACGAGGCTGTGGGAACGCTCCTCGAAACAGCACGGTCGCTTGTGGGGGACCTCCAGGCAGCCGACTAGTCGCTGCCGCTACGCTGGCCCGCATGTCATTCCGCGCCGCGGCCCCCGCGACGACCACCGTCCGGCTCCTCGACCCCGAGGGCCGGTTCGTGGAGACCGACGAGAACGCCGAGTTCGCCGCCGCCGCGCGGGCGATCCCGGACGAGACCCTGCTGGCGATGCACCGCCGCATGGTCCTCACCCGTCGGTTCGACCACGCCGGTCACAACCTCCAGCGCACCGGTCAGCTCGGCCTCTGGGTGCCGAGCCACGGGCAGGAAGCCGCACAGACCGGCTCCGCCTTCGCCCTCCGTGCGCAGGACCACGTCTTCCCGTCGTACCGCGAGCACGCGGTCACGATGCACCGCGGCGTCGAGCCGATGGAGATCATCGCGATGTACCGCGGCCAGACGCACGGCGGGTGGGACCCGGACGAGCGCGGCAACACCCACATCTCCACCCTGGTGATCGGCTCGCAGACCCTGCACGCCACCGGGTACGCGCTCGGGCAGAAGCTCGACGGCGACGTCGGCACGGGTGACCCCGACCGCGACGCGTGCTCGATCGTCTACTTCGGCGACGGCGCGACGAGCCAGGGAGACGTGAACGAGGCGTACGTGTTCTCGGCCTCGACGAAGGCCCCCGTCGTCTTCTTCCTGCAGAACAACCACTGGGCGATCTCGGTGCCGGTGTCGGTGCAATCGCCGACCCCGCTCGTCGACCGTCCGCGCGGCTTCGGGATCCCGAGCGTCCTCATCGACGGCAACGACATCCTCGCCTCGTACACGGCCTCGGTCGTCGCCACCGACCACGCCCGCAGCGGCCAGGGCCCGGCGTTCATCGAGGCCGACACGTACCGCATCGGCGCGCACACGAGCTCCGACGACCCGAGCCGCTACCGCGCCGAGGGCGAGCTCGAGGACTGGGTCCGCCGCGACCCGATCGTCCGGTCCGAGGCGTACCTGCGCTCCAAGGGCGCGACCGACGAGCAGTTCGCCGCGTTCGACGAAGAGGGCGAGGACATCGCCGCCGACGTCCGCCGTCGCACCGTGGCCCTGACACCGCCGTCCGTCGACGTCATGTTCGACAACGTCTACCGCGAGCCACACCCGCTGATCGCCGAGCAGAAGGCCTGGCTCGAACAGTACGAGGCCGGCTTCGAAGGGGGCGCCCACGCATGAGCACCACCGAGCAGCTCTTCGACTACACCCTGCGCTCCCACCCGGGCGCCGGCGAGGTCCCGAGCGACCCCACCCCGACCCTGACGATGGCCAAGGCGCTCAACGCCGGGCTCGCTGCCGCGATGCAGGCGGACGACAAGGTCCTGCTGATGGGCGAGGACATCGGCGCACTCGGCGGTGTGTTCCGCATCACCGAGGGCCTGCAGGAGAAGTTCGGCCCCGAGCGCGTGCGGGACACCCCGCTCGCCGAGGCCGGCATCATCGGCACCGCGATCGGCCTGGCCCTGCGCGGCTACCGCCCGGTCGTCGAGATCCAGTTCGACGGCTTCGTCTGGCCGGGCTTCGACCAGATCACCTCGCAGCTCGCGAAGATGGCGAACCGGCTGCCGGCGCACATGTCGCTGCCCGTCGTCATCCGCATCCCCTACGGCGGCCACATCGGCGCCGTGGAGCACCACCAGGAGTCGCCCGAGGCGTACTTCGCGCACTCCCCTGGTCTCCGCGTGGTCAGCCCGAGCACGCCGAACGACGCCTACTGGATGATCCAGGAAGCAGTGGCCTCGAAGGACCCGGTCGTCTTCCTCGAGCCGAAGTCGCGCTACTGGCCGAAGGGTCAGGTGGACCTCGTCGACGGGCACGTCCCGATGCACACGACGCGCGTCGCCCGCACCGGCACCGAGGTCACCCTCGTCGGCCACGGCGCGATGGTCGCCACGCTCATGCAGGCGGCGGAGATCGCCGAGGGCGAGGGCACGAGCTGCGAGGTCATCGACCTCCGCTCCATCTCGCCGATCGACTGGGAGCCGCTCCTGGCGTCGGTCCGGAAGACCGGTCGTCTCGTCATCGCGCAAGAGGCCTCCGGCTTCGTCAGCGTCGGCAGCGAGATCGCCGCGACCGTCGCCGAGAAGGCGTTCTACACGATGCAGGCACCCCCGCTCCGCGTCTCCGGGTTCGACGTCCCGTTCCCGGTGTCGAAGCTGGAGCACCTGCACCTGCCGGACGCCGACCGCGTCCTCGAGGCCGTCGACCGCGCCCTCGCCTACTGACCTCCCTGTCCGAGCTCGACCAGAACGCCGAAGGAGCCGTAGTGGCCGTCGCCGAATTCCCCCTGCCCGACGTGGGTGAAGGCCTCACCGAGGCCGAGATCGTGCAGTGGCGCGTCGCGATCGGTGACGAGATCACCGTCGACCAGGTCCTCGTCGAGATCGAGACGGCGAAGTCCCTCGTCGAGCTCCCGTCGCCGTTCTCCGGCACCGTCACCGGCCTGCTCGTCTCCGAGGGCGACACCGTCGAGGTCGGCAAGCCGATCATCCGCGTGGAGTCCGACGCGCAGGTCGCGTCCGGTGCGCCGGTCGCCGGCCCAGGAGGCGCGGCACACGTCGACCAGAGCGTCCCGACCTCGCCGGACGTCACCGCCACCCCGCCGGCACCGGCCGCTCCCGCCGCCCCGGTCACGCAGACCCCCGCCGCACCCGCTCGGGTCCGGGGGCCGACCCCGCCGGGGGCGGGGGCGGCGCCCGCCGCCGCGCCCGCCGCCGCGCCCGCCGCCGCGCC
>NZ_JBBCYQ010000022.1:0-18260 GCF_037144815.1 Curtobacterium sp. USHLN213
GCCCCCCCCCCCGCCCCCCGCCCCCCCCCCCCCCCCTGGGGGGGGGGGCGGCCCGCGCCCCCCCCCCCCCTCCCGTCCGTGAAGGGGATGCGTCTCAGACGCAGCTCACGTTGTAGTCCTGGTTCCCCACGACGTACTGGGCCATCCGCACCTGGCTGCCCGCGGTGAGGCCGCCGGCCGAGCACGCCTTCTGCGCCGCCGCGACGCCGTCGTTGCCCACCGCGATCCAGCTCGGCAGCCCGCGGAGTGTCGAGGTCGACGGGACGGTCCCCACGATCTGTCCGAACTGGTACCCCGTCGAGTAGATGCCGATCGTCGAGACGCCCGCGGCCTTGAGCGCGGCGACCATGCCCTCGATGTCGGCGCGGTTCTGCGTCTGGTAGTCCTTCGCGTCGGAGGCCCCGAGCCACGAGAGGCCCGTCTCGACGTCGATCCACCAGCGGTACGACGAGGGGTTCGGGACGCCGCGGGTGTTCGCGGCCTCGTACGCACGGGTGTAGCCGTACATGTACGAGCAGGCGCTGGTGTACGCCTTCGCCGTGCACGTGCCGTACGGGTTCGACACGGTCGTGCCCGACGGGTCCCGGTTGGACGACGGCCAGACCGAGGCGGCCTTGCCGGGGTTCGCGGCGAGGGCGTAGAGCTGCGCCTTCGGCTGCGACGTGCCGCCGGCCGACCCCGCGGCCCACGCCAGCTGCGGGGCGAGGGACTCGTTGGTCTGGTTCGGCAGCGAGCCGTTCACGCCGACGACGCCGAACGCCTGGTTCGACGGGTAGTTCGACGAGGACCCGCCCTGCGGCCACGAGACGTCGGCCCCGAAGCCCGAGCCGCTCGACCCGTCAAGGAAGTACCCCGCGACGTCGAGGTGCAGCTGCGCGGAGCCCTTCGACACCTTCGCCTGCACCCGGCGGTCGACGCTCGACCCGGTGACCTTCGCGACGACGAGGTTCGCGACCGAGGTGCCGGCGTCGAACACCTGCGTCGCGACCGGCGCGTCCTGGCCCCCGGGCGTGACGCGGAGGTACGCGGCGGTGGTGGGCTTCGTCGTCTCGGCGTTCGCGACGACGGCCGTGGCGGTCCCGGGGACGCCCGCGACGCCGGACAGTCGGATCGTCCCCGCGGTGGCGGACACCGAACCGGCGAACGCACGGGTGGTGTCGATCGGGACGAACACCGAACCGGTGGACGAGTTCGAGTAGTAGCCGGCGACGTCCATGTAGACCGTGCCCGAGCCCTTCGAGAGCTTGACCTGGGCGGCACCGTCGTCGGAGAGCTTCACGATCGCGAGGTTCGACAGCGCTTGACCGGCCGAGTAGAGCTGCGTCACGACGGAGGGGTCCTGCCCGGCCGTGGTGACGCGGACGTACCCGGCGACCGTCGGGTTGCTGACCTGCACGTTCACGGCGACGGCGGTCGCATCGGCGGGGATCCCGGCGCGGCCGGCGAGGGGCACCTGCGTCGGCGTGGTGCCCACGGTGGCGCCGAACACCCGCGCGGCGTCGAGCGGGGTGTAGGTGGCACCGGAGCCGTCGGCGTAGTACCCGGCGACGTCGAAGTACCCGCTCGCCGTGCCCTTCGAGAGCTTCGCCTGGATCGAGCCGTTCACGAGCCGCACGGTGACGAGGTTCGCGATCGTCTGCCCGGCGGCGAAGTCCTGCGTCGCGACGGTGGCGTCCTTGCCCGCGGGGGTGACGCGGACGTAGCCGGCCGCGGTGGGCTTGGCGACCTCGACGTTGACGACGACGGCCGTGGCGTTCGCGGGGACCCCCGCGTTCCCGGCGATCTTCACCACCTTCGGCGACGTCGTCAAGGCACCCGACCAGACGCGGGTCGTGTCGATCGGCGTGTACCGGCCGGTCGTCGGCGCCGCGGCCTGCGCGGTCGAGACCGGTGCGACGACGGCGACGGCGGTGGCGACGAGCGCGGTGGTCAGGGCGAGTGCGAGGCGTCGGTGCAGGCGCATGTGGTTCTTCCCCAGGTTCGTGGACCGCCCCCTGACGGTCTCCGGCAGTCTAGGTGCACGATGCAACGGATCGGGAGTCAGTGGCAGGCGACGACCGTGTGTGCCTCGTCGGACGCCGAGACGATCGGCCCGCCGAACAGCGAGGTGTTCCGGCAGTCCTGGTGGAGCCCCGTGAGGTCGTGCGGGTTGATCAGCGACGTCTCCATGCCGTGCAGGGGACTGGTCGCGGGCACGGTCCCGAACAGCAGCCGTGCGACCGACGGTGCGGTGCGGACGCCCACCGGCACGCCGAGCGACCCGAGGTACGCGGCGGCTCCCTCGACGAAGGCCGTGTCGTCGGCGACCGAGAAGTCCGCGAAGTCGCTCTCCACGGACAACCACCAGCGGTGGCCGGCGGGGTCCGGCAGACCGTGGTTCTGGGCGGCGTCCCATGCCTGCCAGTAGCCGAGGACGTACGAGCACGCCGGGTCCTGGGCTCCGGTGCACGTGCCGTAGGGGTTGCCGGCGACGACCGGACCGCCGTTCGGGGTCTGGTCGGACAGCGGCCACGGGCGGGCGCGGGCGCCGGCGGGGGACGCCGCGGCGGTCGACGCGCCCCAGTTGAAGAGGGTGACGGCGTACTGCACGGCCTCCTGGTTCGTCGTGCCGGTGCCGGACGTCGCGACGGCGAGCGCTGCGGGACACAGGGCGTACGTGTTCGTCCGCGGGGCCATCCGGAGGATCGTGAACTGCGGACGCGCGTACGACGACGGGTCGGAGGTCGGCCCGCCGGTGCAGTCCTCCCCGTTGACGACGACGCCCGTCCCGACACCGGTCCGACGGTCGACGAAGTAGCCGGTGACGTCGACGTGCACCACGGCGGTCCCGCGCGACACCGAGACCTGCGCGGTGCTCGCCAGGTCCCCGATCGTGGCGGCCGTGAGCACCGCGCCGGCGATCGACTGCCCGGCGCCGAACTCCTGCGTGGCGACCTGGGCATCGGTGCCGGCCGGCGTGACACGGACGTACCCGGGTGCCGACGGTCGGCTGACCTCGACGGACCCGGTGACGGCCCGCACGGCCGTCGGGAGGGCGGCGCGTCCGCTCACCGGTGTGGCCACGGGGGTCTGTCCGACGGTGGTGGCGAGCACTCGGGTCGGTGCGACGGGGACGAAGACCGCGCCGTCGTCGCCGTTGCGGTAGTAGCCGGAGACGTCGAGGAAGACGTGCGCCCGGCCGGCGGAGAGCCGCACCTGTGCGGAACCGGAGCGGAGCTTCACGACCTGCAGGTTCGACACGGTGCGTCCGGGGGTGAACTCCTGGGCGGCGACCTGGGCGTCGCGGCCGTACGGGGTCACCCGGACGTAGCCCGTCGCGGTCGGGGCGGACACCTCGGCCGTGAGGACGACCGCTGCCGCGTCGGCCGGGATCCCGTGCGTGCCCGCGAGCGGCACCCGGACGGGTGCGGTGCCGACGGCCGCCGAGAACGCGCGGGTGGGCGGTGCGGGCGTGAACGTCGTCGTGCCGTCCGCGTCGTACGTGCCCGCGAGGTCGACGTACACGCGGGCCGACCCGGCCGAGGTCTTCAGCGTGATCGTCGAGCCGGAGCCGCCGACGGTGACGAGTGAGGAGATGGTCTGGTGTGCGGCGAAGTCCTGGGTCACGACCGACGTGCCGCTCCCGTACCGCGGCGTCACGCGGAGGTACCCGGCGTGCGACGGGTCGGCGACCTCGACGTTCAGGACCATGCCACCGATGCCGATGCCGGTGCCGACCGGGAGACCGGGATCGAGCTCGACGTTCCGGGCCGTGGTGCCGATCGTCCCCGACCAGATCCGACGGGTGTCGGCGGGCGAGTACCGCCACCCGTGCGGCTGCACGTCGCCGGGGTCCGCGGTGGTGGCCGACGCGGTCGGTGCAGGGGTCGCCGAGGCTGCTGCGGGGACCGCGACCGCTCCCGCGAGGAAGACCGCCGTGGCGGCCAGGACGGTGATCAGACGGCGCGACGGCACGGTTCCCCCTCGGAGCTCGCCGACGGGACCGCCGGCGGCGCCCGCTCGGGCGCCTTGGAATCGTATTGGCGCCCGCAGCGTCCCAGCCTGTGGTTCCGCTCAGGGATGCGGCCCGTGTTCGGGGGAGGCGACCGCCTGGAGGCGCGGCTGGCGCTGTCAGGGCGGGTCGCGCCTCCTGGACCCGCCGGCCGCGCCGGATCCGTCAGCCGCGCGGCAGGTGCCGCCGCCACGACCGCCGCCGCGCGGCGATCACGAGCACGGCGACGAACACCATCAGCCCGGCCCCGTGCAGCAGGTAGCTCTCCGCCGCACTCGTGACGCCCAGCAGCACCAGCACCGCCGCCGGCCACACGTAGGCGACCCCCGGGAACGTGGTCGCCGTGACCCACGCCCGCGCGAACGCGAGCAGCGCCGTCACCGCGAGGATGATCGTGCCGGCGAGCCCGATCTGCAGCCACGCGTCGACGAACGCGTTGAGGCCGGACGTGAACCGCTGCCCGGCCGGGTCGATGAACGTCACGTACGGCACCACGGCCTCGTGCGGCCACGTGCCGACCCAGCCCCAGCCCTGGATCGGGAACTGGCTCACGAACACGCGGATCTGCGCCCAGAGGTCCACCCGGGTCGCCGTGCCCCCGGCCGCACCGATCTCGGCGAGGACCCGGTGCCGGGCGACGATGCCGAGGCCGATCATGAGCAGGACCGCCCCGCCGAGCACGCCGTTCACCACCGGTCGCGTCGTCGGTCGGGCGTGCCGGAGCGACCACAGCGCGAGGGCGGTCACGGCCAGGGCGATCATCGCGAGCCCGGTGATGGGGGACTGCACGAGCATCAGGGCGATGACGGCGAGGGTGGTCGAGCCGATCGCACGCCACATCGTCACCGAGCGGGTGAGGAACTCCACCACGAACGTCACCAGCGCCATCGCGGCGATGAAGCCCATGAAGTTGCGGGTCCCGCCGATGCCCTGGATCGGGCCGCCGTACGCGATGTTGCCCTGGATGCCGAACGCCGGGATCGGGGTGTCGAGGACGAGGCCGGACAGGACCTCGAGGCCGAGCGCGACCACCAGCAGGATCCGGAAGGCGTCGCCGGACGCCCGGATGACCTGCACCAGGTCGCGGCCGAGCGCGAGGTAGAGCCCGAGCCCGATGAAGCAGACGGTGCCGACCAGCCCCCGCAGCGCCACCCACGAGTACTCGCTCCAGAGGACGCTCAACGCGCAGTACCCGACGAACGCCAGGAGCGAGAGGGGGAGCACCCCGTGCCACTCGATCCGGTAGCGCTGCCCGAGCAGGCTCAGCCCGGCGAGGACGAACAGCGTGACGAGCACGGCCCACACACCGGCACGACCGACGAGCGCGGTCACCGTCGGCTGCGCGAACGCGAAGAGCACGATCACGGTCGCGAGTGCCTGGCTGAACCGGCCGCCCGCGGAGAACCCGATCCACGCCGACAGGTACCGTCGCGCGAGCACGCGTCTGGTCACCCGGCCGTCCGTCACCTCACCATCTTGGCCCATCCGGCCTCGTCGGCAGGTGGACGCCCCGGCGTCGCGCCCGGCGGCGGCCCCGATCGGCGTGCCCCGGACGTCCGCGACACGACGGGTGCACCCCCGCGCGGATATCCACGATCCGCGATGTCGGCGGTACGATCGCGGCACCATGGCGCGCGGGTGGCGGCTGTACGGCGCACCGACGGTCGCTGCGGTCGTCGGTGGGTCCGCCACGGCCGTGGCCTGGTGGCGACTCGGCCCGGTGACCCGCGGGACGGTGTGGGCCGAGGACGGCGGGGTGTTCCTCCGCGAGCGGCTCACACTCGGCCCCGGCGCCGTCCTGGAGCCGTACGCCGGGTACCGCCACCTCGTCCCGCGCGTCGTCGTCGACCTCGCCTGGCTCCTGCCCGTCGAGCGGTACGCGGTCGCGGTGTCGGGCCTGGCCTGCCTGGTCGTCGGGGTCGTCTGCGCGCTCGTGTTCCTGCTCTCCGGCGACGTCGTCCGGCCGTGGCCGCTCCGGGTCCTGCTCGCCGCGGTCCCCGTCGTCCTGCCGCTCGCCCCCGTCGAGATCAGCGGCACCGCGGCGAACCTGCACTGGTACGTGCTCGTCCTGGTGCCGTGGCTGTTCACGCACCGTCCCCGGTCGTGGTGGGGAGCGGCGGCGCTCGCCGTGGTCACGGCCCTCGGTGTGCTCAGCGAGGTCCAGGCGACGCTGTTCCTCCCGCTCCTGCTGGTCTCCTGGCTGCCGCTGCGACGCACGGCGACCGGACGGGTGGACCTCCGCCCGCTGCCGGTCACCGTAGCGGCGGTGGTGGGCAGCGCGGTGCAGGTCGCGACGGCGCTCACGGATCCGCGAGCGTCCCGGCCGGGCGACCCGGCTGCCTCCGACGTGCTCGCCGGGTACCTGCTGCAGCCGCTCGGGGGCGCGTGGGACCGTCGGGTCGATGTCGTGGCGGAGACGGTGCACGCGCACGGGTGGGGCGTGGTCGTCCTGCCGGCCGTGCTGCTGGTGGTCGTGCTCGTGACGGCCGTGGTGCTCGGCCGGGGGCGTGCGCGGTGGGTCGTGGTCGCCCTCGCCGGGGGCTCCCTCGTGGTGTGGTGGGCAGCGCTCGTGGCGAACGGGTCGGCGGTGCAGGATTGGGTGACTCTCGGGCCGGCCGCGCTGGCGGCGGGGCCGCAGCGGTACGCGGCAGCGTCCGGGCTGCTGCTCGTGTCGGGAGCGGTGGTGGCGGCGTCCGTGGTCATCGGGTCGGTGGGAGTGCCAGGAGGCGCGGGTCGGCCCGGTGCGGGTCGGTCCGGTCCGACAGTCGGCTGGTCGGCGACCGCAGGCCGGCTGGTCGCGGTCGTGCTCGCGTGGTGCGTGGTCGCCGCGGTGGTCGTCGCCGCCGCCTGGAACGCCGCTCCGGGGACGACCCGGCGGAGCGCCGGCCCGGTCTGGTCCGCGCAGGTCCCCGCAGCCGCCGAGGCCTGTCGCGCCGACCCGACGCTGCCGTCCGTCGTGCTCCGGACCGCGCCGTGGCGGGCCGCGGTGCCGTGCGACCGCCTGGCCGAGCGGCCGTGACGACGGGACCGGTGTCGGGGGCCGGGGCGGGCTCGGGTCAGCGGCGCGCGGGCGTCCGGAACTCGCGGCGGGCCGGGGGCGTGCGGGGACCGTCACCGGCGGACACGGGCTCCTCGCCGACGAGCACGATCCGGGTCTTGATCGCGATGAGGGCGAACAGGACCCAGTTGCCCTGGTAGAGCAGTCTCGACTCGGCGACCGACTGCACGAGCAGCGCCACGACGACGAGCAGCGGCAGGAGCGACACCGGGTCGAACGGACGGGGGGAGAGCGACGCGTCGTAGCCGATCCGGGTGGCCGAGGCCCACGACCGGCTGAGGGTCGTGACCACGTAGACCACGAAGATCGCCAGTCCGATGACACCGGTCTGCATCCACACGTCGAGGTAGGCGTCGTGCGCCTGCAGGTAGGTCACGCCCTTGCGGTGCGCGAGGTCCGCGAGGGTCGGGATGCCCGGCCACCAGTAGCCGATCCACCCCCAGCCGACGACGGTGTGCTCCTGGATGAGGCCGATGACCCGCTCCCAGATCACGCCGCGACCGGTGGCGTCCGAACCCTTGCCGAGCAGCTCGGACACCTGGCCGCGGGCGAGGAACCCGAGCACGGCGACGACCACGGCCCCGACGGCCACGGCGAGGTAGCGCGGGGTCCGTCGTTCGGTCGGGACCCGGCGGATCCAGAGCGCGACGGCGAGCGCGACGAGGACGACGAGCCCGGCGGCCAGCACGGTCGAGGAGCGGGTGAGTGCGAGGACGACGAGGGCCACGACGGTCCAGCCGATCGCGCGGTTGCGTCGGAGTCGCCCCTCGGCGTACTGGACGGCGACGGCGATCACGGCGAGGAGCGCGACCATCGCGAGCAGGTTCGCGTTGCCGGGGAGACCCTGGATGCGCCCGCCGGTGAAGAGCTCGGCGCGTGAGAAGTAGAAGGCGTCCGGGATCTTCCGGTCGCCGTAGTCCGTCCACGCCGGAGCGATCGGGTGCCGGAGGACGACCGCGACGAAGGCCTCGAACAGCAGCGACCCCATCAGGACCCAGCGCAGCGCGAGGCTCAGCGCGTCGGTGATCCGCCGCCACGTGAGGGTCGAGGCGATCGCGAAGGCCGCGCCCGCGCAGATCACCTGGACCGCGAGGCTCGAGATCGTCGCGAACCGCCAGTGCGACCACACGACGGACACCAGGCACCAGGCGAGGAAGAGCCAGAGCGCACGCGGTGTCCGGGTGAGCGGCGGGCGGGCGCGGACGATGATCGTCGTGGCCCAGACCCCGGCGGCCGCCCAGAGCAGTCCGGCGCCGACCCACGTGAGCGTGTTCGGCACGGCGTCGCCGGCGAAGAGCACGAACAGGATCGTCGCGCCGAATGCGAACGCCTCGCGCTCGGGCACGGATCCGCGCGCCAACGGCCAGGTGTTCGTCACGACGACAGGGTACCCGGGGAGCGCACGTCGACCGCCGATAGGCTCGTGCGCATGTTCCTCGGCATCACGAACACGCCCCGCGACTACGCCTGGGGATCCGTCACGGCCATCCCCGAGCTCCTCGGCCGGACCGTCACCGGCGCACCGCAGGCCGAACTCTGGCTCGGCGCGCACCCGGGCAGCCCGAGCGTCGTCGTGAACCCGGCGATGGTCGGCGGCGCGGACACGCTGCTCGACTGGATCACCGCGGAGCCCCGGGACGCCCTCGGACCGGACCGCACGGGCCTCCCGTTCCTGCTGAAGGTCCTCGCGGCCGCCGCCCCGCTCTCGCTGCAGGCGCACCCGACACCCGAGCAGGCGCGCGAGGGGTTCGAGCGCGAGGAGGCGGCGGGTGTCCCGATCGACGACCCGGCCCGCAACTACAAGGACCCGTTCCCGAAGCCCGAGCTCGTCGTGGCGCTCAGCGAACGCTTCGAGGCGCTGAGCGGCTTCCGCCCGGTGGCCGAGACGCTCGCCGACGTCGAGGCGCTCGACGCCGGGTCCGGTCGGCTCGGCCCGCTGGTCGTGCACCTGCAGCACGGGCTCGAGGACACGGTGCGGTGGCTCGAGACCGGAGACTCCTCGGCGCAGGCCGTCGTGCAGGCCGTGAGCGACCTCGCCGCCGCGCTCCCCGACGACGCCGTCACCCCGAACACCGCGACCGTGCGCGACCTCGGCACGAGCTACCCGGGCGACCCCGGCATCGTGGTCTCCCTGCTCATGCACCGCGTGACGCTCGCCGCGGGTGAGGCGATGTACCTGCCCGCCGGCAACATCCACGCCTACCTCGACGGGCTCGGCATCGAGCTCATGGCCCCCTCCGACAACGTCCTGCGCGGCGGGCTCACGCCGAAGCACGTCGACGTCCCGGAGCTGCTGCACGTCCTCGACTTCACCGCGTACCCGGCACCCGTCCTGGCCCCCGAGTCGGTCGCCGCCGGCGTCGAGCGCTTCGCGCCGGACGGCGTCGGGTTCGCCCTGCTCCGCGTCACGGGGGACGGACGCCCGGTCGGCCTGGCCTCCGGCGGGGTCGCGCCGCTGCACGGCCCCTCGATCGCGATCTGCACGGCGGGCGCGGTGACGCTCGTCGGGGCGCAGTCCGCGACGCTGCTGCGCCAGGGGGAGTCCTGCTACATCACCCCCGACGAGGGTGACGTCACGGTCGAGGCCGACAACGGCAGCGGTCTGGCGTCGACGGTCTTCATCGCGACGGGTGCGTGAACCCGCAGCGCGTGGCGGTCTGACGCCGCGCCGGTTCCGCTAGCGTGGCCAGCATGAGTTGGCTGGTCACCGGCGGCGCCGGGTACATCGGGTCCCACGTCGTCCGAGCACTGCGTGCGGCGGGCATCGACACCGTCGCGTTCGACGACCTCTCGAGCGGCTTCCGGGCGTTCGTGCCCGAGGACGTGCCGTTCGTCGAGGGCACGATCCTCGACGGCGAGCTGGTGGCCCGGACGCTGCGCGAGCACGCCGTCACCGGTGTGGTGCACGTCGCGGGGTTCAAGTACGCGGGGGTGTCGGTCGAGCGACCGCTGCACACCTACGAGCAGAACGTCACCGGCATGGCGACGCTCCTCCGGGCGATGGCGGAGAACGGCGTCACCAAGGCGGTGTTCTCGTCGAGCGCCGCCGTCTACGGCACGCCGGACGTCGACACCGTGGTCGAGGACACCCCGAAGGCGCCGGAGTCGCCCTACGGTGAGTCGAAGCTCATCGGTGAGTGGCTGCTGCGCGACATGGAGGTCGCCGCGGGCTTCACCACGACGTCGCTGCGCTACTTCAACGTCGTCGGGTCGGGGGAGCCGGACCTGTACGACGCGAGCCCGCACAACCTCTTCCCGCTCGTCTTCGACGCCCTGCTGGCCGGTCGCACGCCGCGGATCAACGGCGACGACTACGCCACCCCCGACGGCACCTGCGTGCGGGACTACATCCACGTCGCCGACCTCGCGCACTCGCACGCGGTCGCCGCGCAGAAGCTCGAGGCGGGCCAGACCCTCGAGCGCGCGTACAACCTCGGCAGCGGCGACGGGGTCAGCGTCCGGCAGATCATGGACGCCATGGCGAAGGGCACCGGCATCGCGTTCGAGCCCGAGATCGCGCCGCGACGCGCCGGTGACCCGGCGCGGATCGTCGCGACGGGCGAAGCGGCTGCGCGTGACCTCGACTGGGCGATGCGCCACACGCTCGACGAGATGGTCACGAGCGCTTGGGAAGCCCGGCGCCGCATCGGCTGACGGGCCGTCGCGGCCGGCTGAGGGGGCGTCAGTTGTCCCCCGAAACCCCGACAGACCGGCCGCGACACGCCCGTACGGGGGACATGACACGCCGGAACCGTCAGTGCCTTCTATGATCCGCGACTTGACTCTCGCGAATGACACCGCTGTAATTACAGGCAACGACAGCGATCGTTGTGGTCCCGTTATCGAGACGTCAGGGGTGATCAGGGTGAACGGTTCCGACTTCCACGCCGGAGTACCGGAGGACTGGCACGTCGACCCCGTGTCGCTCGGCGTCCCGGGTGTCCGGCGTCCGGAGACCGACGACGAGGAGAACCCGCTCGCCTGGCAGGTGGACTCGCTCTGCGCGCAGACCGACCCCGAGGCGTTCTTCCCCGAGAAGGGCGGCTCGACGCGCGAGGCCAAGAAGATCTGCACCTCGTGCGAGGTCCGGGCGCAGTGCCTCGAGTACGCGCTCGAGAACGACGAGCGCTTCGGCATCTGGGGCGGCCTGTCCGAGCGCGAGCGCCGCAAGCTGCGCAAGCGCGCCTGAGCGCGCACCTGGCCAGTCCAGGAGGCACGGTGCGCGTCCGACGCGCACCGGTCGTTGATGGCTCCCACAGGTTCACGGCGCGCCGCCGTCCGCAGGCCGAGCCGCGCCTCCAGACCGTAGAGTGACGCCCGTCATGCAGCCCAGAGTCACCGCGATCCTCGTCGCCGCCAACGGGGCGGACCACCTCGACCGGACCCTGGACGCGCTCGCCGCCCAGACCCGTCACCCCGAGAACCTCGTCGTCGTCGACCTCGGGTCGACCGACGGTTCGACCACCGACCTCTCGTTCGGCGGCTCCGCCGAACTCCTGCGCCTGCCCGCCGGTCGCCCCTTCGGCGAGGCGGTCGCCCGCGGCGAACGCGAGGCCCCGCCCGCGGTCGCGGACGAACCCGTCGACGAGTGGCTCTGGCTGCTCGGCCACGACAACGCGCCGGCGCCCACCGCCCTCGCCGACCTCCTGTCCGCGGTCGAGATCGCGCCGAGCGTGGTCGTCGCGGGGCCGAAGCTCGTCGACGTCGACGACCCGTCGCGGCTCCGGGCGTTCGGCGAGAGCATGACCCGCTTCGGCCGGTCGATCGTCCTCGTGCAGGACGAGCTCGACCAGGGCCAGCACGACCGGAACACCGACGTGATGGCGGTCGCCGCCGGCGGGATGCTCGTCCGACGCTCGGTGTGGAACGAACTCGGCGGCTTCGACCCCGCCCTGCCGAACGTGGACGCCGCGCTCGACTTCTGCGTGCGCGTGCGCCTCGCCGGACACCGGGTCGCCGTCGTGCCCGAGGCCCGCGTGACGAGTGCCGGGCCCATCGAGGAGTTCGGGCGCAAGCGGGTCTCCGAGGGGCGGCGCGTCCGGATGCACCGGCAGGCGCAGCTGCACCGCCGGATGACCTACGCGTCCGCCGGGGTCCTCTGGATCCACTGGCTCACGCTCGTGCCGTTCGCGATCGGCCGCGCGATCGGGCACCTCGTCGCCAAGCACCCGGCCGCGGTCGGGGCCGAGCTCGCCGCGGCGTTCTCGGTCGCCTTCGGCGGCGGGACCGGACGCTCGCGCCGGGTCCTCGCACGCGGCAAGAAGCTCGGGTGGGCGGCGGTCGAGCCGCTCCGCGTCAGCTGGCGCCGGGTGCACGAGCGGCGGACCACGTCGCGCGACGTCGAGCTCGCCCGGGTCGAGGACGCACCGATCGCCCGGGCGTCGTTCCTCGGCGACGGCGGCATCTGGGTCGTCCTCGCCGCGGCGGTCCTGAGCGTCGTGACCCTGTACCCGTTGCTCGGCTCGCCGGCGCTGACCGGCGGCGGGCTCCTGCCGCTGAGCACCGACGTCGCCCGGCTGTGGCAGAACGTCGGCTACGGCTGGCACTCGATCGGCACCGGGTTCACCGGGCCGAGCGACCCGTTCGCCGCGGTCGTCGCCGTGCTCGGCTCGATCACGTTCTGGTCGCCGTCGACCTCGGTCGTGCTCGTGATGCTCGTCGCGTTCCCTCTCGCCGCGCTCGGCGCCTGGTTCGCGGTGCGGAAGCTGACGACGCGGACCTGGGTCCCGGTGATCGGCGCGGCGCTGTACACGATCGCCCCGACGCTCGTCGGTGCCGTCACGAGCGGGCACCTCGGCGCCGTGATCGCGCACGTCCTCCTGCCCTGGCTGTTCCTCGCCGTGCTCGAGGCGCACCGCTCGTGGGCCTGGGCCTCGGGCGCGTCCCTGCTCTTCGCCGTCATCGCGGCCTCGGCGCCGTCGCTGCTGCCGGTGCTGCTGCTCGGCTGGCTCGTGTCGCTCGCCGTCGGGTGGCGTCGTGCGCACCGTCGGGTGTTCATCCCGGTGCCGGCAGCCGTGCTCTTCCTGCCGCTCGTGCTCGCGCAGGTCGCCCGCGGCAACGTGCTCGCCGTCTTCGCGGACCCGGGCGTGCCCTCGGCCACCCGCGCACCGTCGGCCTTCCAGCTCGCCATCGGCCAGCCGGTGCCGGACTGGAGCGGCTGGCTGCCCACCACGTCCGGGCTCGCGCTCGCCGCCTGGATCCTGCCGGTCCTCATGGCGGTGCTCGCGCTCCCGGTTGCCGTCGCCGCCATCGGCGCGATGCTCGGCCACCGCTGGGCCGTCGCGGGAGCCACGCTCCTCATCGCGCTGGCCGGCTTCGCCACCGCGTTCGCCGCCACCCACGTCACCGTCACCGGGGTCGGGTCCACGACCACGATCATCTGGCCGGGCAGCGGGCTGAGCGTGTACTGGTTCGGCATCGTCGCCGCCGCCTGCATCGGGATCGACGTGCTGCCGCGGACCGCCCCGGTCGCGGGACTCGTGACGACCGTGGTCGCCGCCGTCACCGTGGCACCGGCGTTCGGGGCGTTCTACCTCGGCAACGCGGTGATCCAGCCGACCTCCGGCCGGGTGCTCAGCGCGTACGTGAACGCCGAGGCGCAGGCCAACCCCGACGTCGGCACGCTCGTCGTCGACCCGCAGGACGACGGCTCGCTCGCGGTGTCGCTCGAACGCGGTCAGGGCTCGACGCTCGACGACCAGACCACCCTCGACTCGACGGCACTCACGCTCAGCCGTTCCGGTGCGCAGCTCGCGACCCTCGCCGGCAACCTGGCGAGCCGGAGCGGGTACGACCCGGAGCCCGCACTGCGGCAGCTGGGCGTGAGCTTCGTCCTGCTCGACGACGCCCCCGACGGATCCTCCGCGCAGGCGGTCCACGACCGTGCAGCCGGGGCGATCGGCCAGAACGCGCTGTTCACGAGCATCGGTGAGACGACGAGCGGGCAGCTGTTCCACTACGAGGGCGACGTCGACCGCCCGTCCACCGGGTCGGCCGGGGCACAGGCGACGCACGTGCTCTACCTCGTGGTCCTCGGGGTCGTGTTCGGCGCCGCGGCGCTGCTGGCGGTGCCCACCGCGCCCCGTCGACGCCGTGCCACCTCGAACGTCATCGAGGCCGAGGAACCCGCCACCACCTTCGACGAGGAGCGCGACGAATGAGCCGTACCCCCGCCTCCGTCCGCCGCTGGGTCGTCCGCGGCACGGCGACCGCGATCGCCGTCGTGGTCGCCGCCGGAGCCGTCACCGCGGCGCACGCCCTCGGCACCGACACCGACCCGGGCCGTCCCGCGGGCAAGACGGTGACACCCGTCCCGGCCGACGCCGAGCGCGTCTGCGCCGGCAACGCGCTGCGGCTCTCCGACGACGCCGGCAACGACGCGACGAAGGCGAGCACCGTCGGCTCGGCCACCGTCGCCACCGCGACCACCGGGTCGAGCGTCGAGCGCTCCGGCCTCGACGACTCCGCGACCGGCGGGAGCAAGCCGCGCCTCCTGACCGCCCCGGCGGGGGACACCACCCCGCAGGTCGCCGGCAGCAGCTACCAGAGCGTCGCGAGCGGGGACGTCGTCGGCGTCGGTGCCGCGTCGTGCGACGACCCGAGCCAGTCCACCTGGCTGGTCGGCGGGTCCACCGAGACCGGCCGCACGAGCCTCGTCACGCTGTCGAACCCGACCGACGTGAACGCGACCGTCGACCTGTCGATCTACGACGGTTCCGGCACGGTCAGCGCCCCCGGCACGACCGGCATCGTCGTCGCGCCGAACACCCAGAAGGTCGTCCCGCTGTCCGGGTTCGTCTCCGACCAGGGCTCGACCGTCGTGCACGTCGAGTCCTCGGGCGGCCAGATCGTCGCCCACATGCAGGAGTCCATCGTCCGCACCCTCACCCCCGGTGGGTTCGACATCATCTCCGGCGGTGCGGCGCCCTCGACGTCGCAGATCATCCCGGGCGTGGTCCTCGACGGTGCCCAAGAGGCCCAGCGCGGCGACGACACGGCCGACGCCGCACCCATCGTCCGGCTGTTCGTGCCCGGCACGAAGGCGGCCCGCGTGACCCTCGGCATCACCACCGCCGACGGGGGCGGGTCCACCATGAACGCCACCGCTGAGCCCGGTGTCGTCACCGACGTCACGCTCGACGACTTCCCGGACGGCCGCTACGCCTTCACCGTCACGTCGACCGAGCCGCTCGTCGCCGGCGCCCGCACGACCACGCCCACCTACGACGGACGCACCGACGTCGGGTGGTTCGCCTCCGCCGACCCGCTCGGCGAGTCCACCATCACGGCGGTGGCGCCCGGTGAGAACCAGCGCCTCACGCTCGTCAACCCGACGCGCTCCGACGCCGACGTCACGATCCGCTCCGGCGACGAGACGCAGGACGTGCAGGTCGTCGCCGGTGGTGTGCGCACCGTGGTCGTCCCGGTCGCGAAGCAGCTCGAGCTGCAGGGGACCGAGGGGCTCGTCGCCGGGGTGACCTACATGGGCGACGACGGCATCGCCGGGTTCCCGGTGCGGGCGGCGACCGAGGTCTCGACGCCGGTCCGGGTCTACCCCTGAGCCGTGGCGCGCTGCGTCACCAGTGGCGGTAGCGGTCCGGCGCCAGGTCCCACGGGTCCTTGTCGATCAGCTCGCCCACCGCGCGGAACACCGCGGTCTCGATGATGATGCGCTTGTCGGTGTCGTCCTTCTCGGGACTGCGGGTGACCCGCTCCACCGGGACGCGGAACACGGTCACGCGGCGCTGCTCGCGGTCCACGCGCCACCGGGGCATGTGGTCCGGCAGGGTCGAGTCCGTCGGCATGTCCGCGACCTGGAACACGACGCCCTCGAGCTCGGCCGGCCAGAGCCCGAGCAGGTAGTGCGCGGTGTCCCCGACGATGCGGTCGAACGTCTCGGCGCGGGTGATGATCGGCGCGAGGTCCGGACCGGTCACGCTGGACCGTCCGCCGCGTCCGTGCCGGGACCGACCGCGGCCCCGGTCGACGGGTGTGACGAGACGAGTCCTGCGACGCATCCCCACATCGTACGCGGCGCGGGCGGTGCCGCCCTGCTCCGATAGGGTCCATGGCGGTATGGACGTGAGGATCTGCAGCAAGGTCGCCTGTGGCGCGAGCGCCTCGGCGACCCTGACGTACGACTACGGGGACTCCATGGTCGTCGTCGGCCCCCTCTCCACCCGCGTCGAGCCCCACGGCTACGACCTCTGCGCCCGCCACGCGGCGCAGCTGCGCGTCCCGCGCGGGTGGCAGGTCGTGCGGCGCGAGCCGCTCCGTCGCGACGCGGACTGACGCGGTCGGGTCCGGTCCTCCACAGGGGGTTCCCTGGAGGCGCGGCTCACGGTACCGACGTCGGCTGACGACCCGCGCCTCCCGGCGTGGAAGACTGGGCCGCATGCCCACCGAAGCCCGTACCGCAGCACCGTTCCGCGTCGCCGACCTCGCCCTCGCCGAGGCGGGGCGCCACCAGATCCGCCTCGCCGAGAACGAGATGCCGGGGCTCATGTCCCTGCGCGAGGAGTTCGGTGCGTCGCAGCCGCTCGCCGGCGCGCGCATCGCGGGCTCGCTGCACATGACGGTGCAGACGGCCGTCCTCATCGAGACGCTCGTCGCGCTCGGTGCGCAGGTCCGGTGGGCGAGCTGCAACATCTTCTCGACGCAGGACGAAGCCGCCGCGGCCATCGCCGTCGGCCCGACCGGCACGCCTGAGTCGCTGGCCGGCGTCCCCGTGTTCGCGTGGAAGGGCGAGACGCTCGAGGAGTACTGGTGGTGCACCAGCCGGATCTTCGACTGGTCGGCCGAGGCCGCAGCCGCAGGCGCCGACTGGATCGGCCCGAACCTCATCCTCGACGACGGCGGCGACGCCACGATGCTCGTGCACACCGGCGCCGATGCCGAAGCCGCCGGCCGTGTGCCCGATGCCGGGGCCGACGCGAGCACCGAGTGGAAGATCGTCCTCGACGCGGTCGCCGCCTCACTGCAGGATTCGTCGGACCGCTGGACCCGCATCGCGGCCGACATCGAGGGCGTGACCGAGGAGACCACCACCGGCGTGCACCGCCTCTACGAGCTGTCGCGCACCGGCGAGCTGAAGTTCCCGGCGATCAACGTCAACGACTCCGTCACGAAGTCGAAGTTCGACAACAAGTACGGCATCCGGCACTCGCTGCCCGACGGGCTCAACCGGGCGACCGACGTGCTGATCGGCGGCAAGGTCGCGTTCGTCGTGGGCTACGGCGACGTCGGCAAGGGTGCGGCCGAGGCGCTCCGCGGGCAGGGCGCCCGCGTGATCGTGTCCGAGGTCGACCCGATCTGCGCGCTCCAGGCCGCGATGGACGGGTACCAGGTGGCGCGCCTCGCGGACGTCGCCGACCAGGTCGACATGGTCGTCACGTGCACGGGCAACCTCGGTGTCGTCGGTGTCGACGAGATGCTCGCGCTGAAGCACCTCGCGATCGTCGCGAACGTGGGGCACTTCGACAACGAGATCGACATGGCCGGCCTCGAGTCCCTGCCGGGTGTCGAGAAGGTCGAGATCAAGCCGCAGGTGCACGAGTGGCGTCTGCCGACGGGCCGGTCGATCCTCGTGCTCTCCGAGGGGCGGCTCATGAACCTCGGCAACGCCACGGGGCACCCGTCCTTCGTGATGAGCAACTCCTTCACGAACCAGGTGCTCGCCCAGATCGAGCTGCACACCCGCCGCGCCGAGTACCCGACGGGGGTGTACGTGCTGCCGAAGCACCTCGACGAGAAGGTGGCGCGGCTGCACCTCGATGCGCTCGGGGTCGCGCTGACCGAGCTCCGGCCGGAGCAGGCGGCGTACATCGGTGTCCCGGTCGAGGGCCCCTACAAGCCCGAGCACTACCGGTACTGACGCGGGCGCCGCGGGCGCGCGGCGCGCGGGCGCGCGCGGCGGGCGCGCTGCCGCACCGCACAACCAAAGTCGCCCGGAACCACGCATCCGCGTGGCTCCGCGTGCTTTTGGTTGTGCGCCGGCCGCCGCCGGCGGCCGCCGGCTGCCGGCTGCCGGCTGCGCCGGTCGGCGCCGGCACCCGGCGCGACCGAGCGCGGCTCGCGGCTCGCGGCCCGCGGCCCGCGCGCCGGGCGCCCGCGGCGCGGGCCCGGCGGCGAGGGGGCCCCCGTGGGACACACCAACCCCCCCCCCCCCCGGGGGGGGGGGGGGGGAAGGGGGGGGGGGGGGGGGGGGGGGCC
>NZ_JBBCYQ010000023.1:0-13510 GCF_037144815.1 Curtobacterium sp. USHLN213
GGAAGTACCGGGCGTGGTGGCTGTGGCCGCTGCGGGCGGTGCTGCGCGTGGGGCTCGCCGCCCCCGCCGCGCGCCGCCCCCGCCGCGCGCCGCCCCGCGCGCCGCCCCGCGCGCGCTACTTGCGCGTCACCCAGCGCGCCCGGACGGCGAGCCCCACGCGCAGCACCGCCCGCAGCGGCCACAGCCACCACGCCCGGTACTTCCGCGACAGGAACCGGTAGGCGCTCCGGTGGTGCTCGATCTCCATGCGGCGCCGGTTCGACGAGGTCGAGTGCGCCCCGGTGTGCGTCACCACGGCGGTCGGCACATACACGTTCGCCCGCCCGGCGAGCCCCACGCGCTGCCCGAGGTCGACGTCCTCGAAGTACATGAAGTACGACTCGTCGAAGCCCCCGAGCTCGCGGAACAACGACGTCCGGATGAGGAAGCACGCGCCGGACAGCCAGCCGGCCTCGCGCTCGACGACCTGGGTGGTGGACCAGTACCGCTGGCTCCAGGGGTTCGCCGGCCAGAAGCGCGAGAACGCCGCGTGGCCGAGGCCGGTCCGGAGCGACGGGAGCTGGCGCGCCGAGGGGTAGGTGTCGCCCTGCTCGTCGAGGATCCGCGGACCGAACGACCCGCCGGACGGCAGACGATCCGCAGCCGCGACGAGCTCGTCGATCGAGCCCGGCGCGAGGACCACGTCGGGGTTCGTGACGAGCAGGAACTCCGGCCGGACGTCGGGGAGCACGTCGTCGAGCGCGCTGAGGGCCGCGTCGATCCCGCCGCCGTAGCCGCGGTTGCCCCCGGAGGAGACCACGACGGCGCCGTACGACTCGCCGATCGCCCGCAGTGCGTCGAGGTCGGCCGAGCCGTTGTCCGCGATCACCACGGCCACGGGGTCACTGGACGCCGCCTCGATGCTCGCGAGGAACGGCCGGATCGTCTCACCGGTGTTGTACGTGACGGTGAGCACCGCGACCCGGGTCATCGGACACCCCCGGAGCCGCCACGAGCGACGGCCGCGTACGCGTCGACGTGCACGGCGGCCGTGGCCTCCCACGTGAACGAGGAGGCCCGGCGGAGTGCGGCCGCCCGGTGCGACGCGACGAGCGCGGGGTCGTCGAGCAGCGAGGCCATCGCCGCCCCCAGCGCCGACGTGTCGGGCTCGGTGTAGACGGCGGCGTCGCCCCCGACCTCCGGCAGCGACAGGCGCCGGGTGGTGAGCACGCACGCGCCGGTCGCCATCGCCTCGACCACCGGCAGGCCGAAGCCCTCGCCGAGGGACGGGTACACGACGAACTCCGCGCCGCCGAGGAAGCCGGAGAGGTCCTCGAGCGGGAGGTACCCGGCCTCGATGACGTGGTCGGCGTCCTGCAGCGCGTCGAGCCGTGCGATCGCGGCCTCGTCCCAGCCGCGGGCACCGGAGAGCACCAGCCAGGGCGTGTCCGACCCCGTGACCGCGCGGGCGTCGCGGACCGCGGCGTAGGCGTCGAGCAGCGCCGTGACGTTCTTGCGCGGTTCGATCGTGCCGAGGAACGCGATCCAGGACGCATCGTCGGGGAGCGTCGCGGCGATGCGGGCGTCCTCGACCTCGGCGGTGGACGGCTCGTGGAACACGGTCCGGTCGACCCCGAGCGGTGCGACCCGGACGTCCGCACGGATGCCGGAGACCACGCGTGCGGCCTCGGTCGCGGTGGCGGCGCTCGGCACGATGACGACCGGACGGGTCCGGAGCGATCGGCGGCTCCACCAGGTGAAGAACGTGCGCTTCAGGCGGGAGTGCCACTCGGGGTTCGAGAAGAACGTGGCGTCGTGCAGCGTCACCATGGAGCCGCGGCGCCACGAGAACGGGAACGTGTAGTGCGGGGAGTGCAGCACCGCCGCGCCGATCCGCCGGCCGAGTGCCGGCAGCCCGGTCTGCTCCCAGAGGAAGCGCAGCGGCACGGAGTCGGTCCACGCCGGTGCCGTGTGCAGCGTCACGTGCGGTGCGACGTCGCGGAAGTGCGCGGCGTGCGTGGGCCGGACGACGAGGTGCACGTCGAGCGACGGGTCGGTGAGGTGCGACGCGACCCCCTCGACGTAGCGTCCGACACCGCCGAGGTTGCGCGGTACCGCGGTCCCGTCGATGAGGACGGTGAGCTGCGGCACGCGAGGTTCCTTCCGGCCGGGGACGCCGCGGCCGGGACCGTCGACGGGGGAGTCCCCAGGATAGCCCGCTCCGCTCATGCGTCCGGGTCCACGGCGCTCCGCGGGACGGACGCGACCCGCGTCTCACGGAGCCGCCGCGCGAGGTGCGCGGGGAGGTGCCCCGTCACGTCGGCCAGCGCTGCCAGGACGAGCCGCGCCTCCCGTCGGGTGCGACCGGAACGCAGTCCGACCAGGCCGCGCGCGGTCGTCCGGACCGCAGCCCGCAGGACCGTCGGCCACGGCGCGTGCCACAGGGCGACGACCAGCCGGTTGCGGGCGTTGCGGAAGACGAACAGGTCGCTCTGCACGCCCGACGACGCCGAGTGGTCGTGCTCGACGACCGCGTCCGCCGCGTACTCGACGCGCCACCCACGGCGGCGGAGCCGCCAGGCGAGCTCGGTGTCCTCGTAGTACATGAACAGCGACTCGTCGAGGAGCCCGACGTCGTCGAGCGCGGCCTTCCGGAGCGCGGAGGCGCCGCCCGAGAACCCGAACACGTCGCGGTCCGCCGCCTGGTCGGCCGCGCCGAACCAGCCGCGGTCCATGCCGTTGCCGTCGCGGTCGACCCGCACGCCGGTCGAGTTGAGGCGGACCTCGCCGTCGGCGTCGGGCACCCACAGGCGGCCGGTGTGGTCGCGCAGCGCCCGTCCGGCGGGGGCCGGGGCACTGGCCTGGAGGCGCGACCAGCGCCCGGCGAGCACGATGCGGCCCGTCACGGCCGCCACGGCCGCAGGGGCGGCGTCGAGGTGGTCGCGGAGGGCCGCGACGAAGCCCGGAGCCGGCTCGGCGTCGTTGTTGAGGAGGACGACGACGTCGGCGTCCGCGTGCCGGATGCCCGTGTTCGCGCCCGCGGCGAACCCGCCGTTGGTGTCGCGGACCAGCACCGTCGCCTCGGGCAGCTCGCGGCGGAGCACGGCGACGGAGTCGTCCGACGACCCGTTGTCGACCACGATGACCTGGTCGGCCGCGCCGTCGTCGAGCACGGCGCGGGCGGCCCGGGTCGTGAGGTCCGCACGGTTCCAGTTGACGACGACGACCGCGGTGCGGGAGGCGCCGTCGGTGGGCGTCAGCCGAGCTCCTCGATGGAGGGCTTCGCGTAGACGCTGCCGACGGCGTCGCCGAACGACGGGACCTCGAACGAGTCGCACTCCGGCAGGTCGTGCAGGTGCCGCCCGGCGGAGTCCATCATCGACACGTTGATGAAGTACTTGCCGGTGCCGAAGTTCGTGTCCGTGATCCGGAGGCGGAGTTTCCGGCGCCCGTGCAGCGGCTGGAGCGTGACGCCCATGATGCCGGTGGTGGTGCCGTAGACGACCTGCCCGGCGGTGTTGTTGATCTGGACGGCGGCCTCCCAGTCGGCGACGCCGTCGAGGTGCTCGAACTCCATGTCCACGACGAGGTCGTCACCGGGCAGGACGTCGGCGCGGTGCTCCTTGCCGTCGGCGTGCACGGTCGCCCCGAGGACGGTGCCGCGGCCCACGGCGACGTCGGCGCTGAGCTCGCCGGACCGGCGCTCCTCGAGCACGTCACGGAACTTGCTGACCGCCTGGACGGCGTCCCCGTCGTGCAGGACCTTGCCCTTGTTGAGCAGCACGACCCGGTCGCACATCTCCTGCACCTGGCTGAGCGAGTGCGTGACGATGATGATCGTCTTGCCCTGCTCCTGGAACGATCGGATGCGGTCGAGGCACTTGCGCTGGAACGCCTCGTCGCCGACGGCGAGGACCTCGTCGACGAGCAGCACGTCGGGGTCGGTGTGCACGGCCACGGCGAACGCGAGTCGCACGTACATGCCGGAGCTGTAGAACTTCACCTGGGTGTCGATGAAGTCGCCGATGCCGGAGAACGCGAGGATGTCGTCGAACCGCGCCTCGGTCTCCTTGCGGCTCAGACCGAGCAGCGCCGCGTTGAGGTAGACGTTCTCGCGGCCGGACAGGTCCGGGTGGAAGCCGGCGCCGAGCTCGAGCAGTGCGGCCAGCCGCCCCCGGCGCGAGACGGTGCCGGACGTCGGCTGGATGATGCCGCCGATGGCCTTGAGCAGCGTCGACTTGCCGGAGCCGTTCTGGCCGATGAGGCCGACGGTGGTCCCGGCCTGGATCGACACGGTGACGTCGTCGAGCGCCCAGAAGTCCTGGCGGTGCTTGCGACCGGCGCGGCCGAGCGTGACGATCCGCTCGCGGATGGTGTTGTCCTTGCGGACGGTGAAGCGCTTCCGGACGTGGTCGATGACGATGACGTCGGGGCGCTCGTCGCCGCGCTGCTGGGCGGTGGGTGCGACGGGGGTGCTGATGGCCATGGGTCTAGAGCTCCTGCGCGAAGTTGCCCTGCAGGCGCGAGAACACGCGCTGGGCGCCGATGAGGCAGAACAGGCCGATGACGAACGCGATGCCGAGTCGGAGCATGAGGTGGTCGGGGTAGACGACCTTCGCCGGGTCGTGCAGCCAGATGGCGTTCTGCATGCCGAGTACGGACAGCGTGAGGGGGTTGTTCGTGTAGACGGTCAGGATCCACTGGACGTGCAGTTCCTTGAGGACCATCGAGTAGGAGTACACGATCGGCGATCCCCACAGCAGCACCATCAGGCCGACGTCGATGACGAACTGCACGTCCCGCAGGTACACGTTGAGCGCGGAGAGGACGAGCCCGATGGCCGCGCCGTAGACGACGATCACGGCGAGGGACGGCACCAGGTACACCAGGCCCTCGTGCAACGGGAACGCACCGAGCACCAGCGTCGCCACGATGAGGATGACGAACTGGATGGCGTAGTTCACCAGGGCGGCCCCGACGCTCGCGAGCGGGAAGACCTCGCGCGGGACGTAGACCTTCTTGATGAGGCCGCTGTTCCCGACGATCGAGCCGGTCGACCCCGCGACGATCTCGCTGAAGAGCGTGTACGCGCCGAGTCCGGTGAAGACGTAGATCGCGAAGTTGTCGATGCCGTGCGCGGCGCCGAGCACCTTGCCGATGACGAAGTAGTAGATGAGGAGCTGGGTCAGCGGGCGCACCAGCGTCCACACGAACCCGAGCGCCGAGTCCTTGTACCGCGCCTTGAGGTCGCGGCGCACGAGCATGCCGAGCATCTCGCGCTGCCGGAAGACGTCGCGCAGTTCTCGCCAGGTTCCTCGGATGGCACTCGTCGGAGCGCCGACCACGACCAGGGGCTCCTTCGCGAGCGCGGCCATGCGGGCTTGATCGACCATGTGTCTCTTCGTTCGTGGGGGCAGGACCGGAACAGCATACTCACCGCATCACCCAGGACGCCGGTGCGCGCTGCGGACCGGGCGACACCTGTCGTCCGCCCCCGTGCGGGGGTGAATGTGCGCGGATTGAACCCTCAACCTTCACTTTGGGGTTACCGTTGACGCAACCCGGACCCTTGTCAACATCCACAGGACGGCCCGTCAGCATGCACTTCGCGTCACGGCCGATCGCTGCGTTCGCGGTGGTCGGTGTTCTCAGTCTCCTCGCGGCGGGTTGTTCCGCCATGAGTGACGACGACCCCACCGCGTCGCCCACGCGGTCCGCCGCACCGACTCCGACCGCGTCGGCGACCGCGACGTCCGCCCCCTCGTCGACCCCGTCGCCGAGCAGCTCCGACGACGCGGACGACAGCCCCTCGGCGTTCCCGGGCTCCGGCCAGACGACCGAGCCCGACGACGACCCGTCGGACTTCCCGGCCACCGCCGTCGTCACGTACGCCGGGTGGGACACGGGCAGCCGGACGCTCCAGGCCGGTGGACTCGTCTCCGGCACGACGAACACGTCGGGCACGTGCACGTTCACCGCGACGAAGAGCGGTGTCACCCGGACCCTCACCAGCACGGCGGAGGCGAGCGCGTCCTCCGTGAACTGCGCGCAGGTGTCCTTCCCGGCGGCCCAGGTGTCCAGCGGCACCTGGTCCATCACCCTCGACTACCGGGTCGGCGCGCAGTCGACCACGTCCGACCCGATGACGGCGGAGGTGCCGTGATGCGATCCATCCGAACCGACGGGCGACGACGCCCGCTGCGGTCGTCCCTCGCCCTCGTGGCCGCCCTCGCGGTCGCCGTGAGCGGCCTGACCTTCGGCACGGTGCTGTCCGAGCAGACGACGACGGAGTCCGCCTCGGCCGCGACCGCCGCGTCGTTCGACCCGGGCAACATCATCAGCGACGTGAACTTCTACAACGGGTCGGCGATGAGCTCGTCGTCGGTGCAGTCGTTCCTCAACAGCGTCGCGCCGAACTGCAAGCAGGCATCGGGCGGCCCGGCCTGCCTCAAGAACTTCTCGCAGAACATGAGCGGCATCGCCGCCGTGTCCGGTCGGTGCTCCGCGATCAACGGCGGCGTGAAGTCGGCGGCCACGGTCATCGCGCAGGTCGGCGCCGCGTGCGGCATCAGCCAGAAAGTCCTGCTCGTGCTCCTGCAGAAGGAGCAGGGCATCGTCACGACGAACAGCCCGACGAGCTACATGTACCTGCACGCCACCGGCTTCGCGTGCCCGGACACCGCGCCGTGCGACCCGAAGTACTACGGCTTCGGCCAGCAGGTGTACGCCGCCGCGCTGCAGTTCAAGCGCTACCAGGCCTCGCCGACGTCGTGGGCGTACCAGGCCGGCCGCAACAACTCGATCCTCTACAACCCGAACGCCGCGTGCGGTCGGAAGACGGTCTACATCAAGAACCAGGCGACCGCCGGGCTGTACATCTACACGCCGTACACCCCGAACGCCGCCGCGATGTCGAACCTCTACGGCACGGGTGACGGCTGCTCGGCGTACGGCAACCGGAACTTCTGGCGCATGTACACCGACTGGTTCGGCTCGCCCACCGGTGGCAGCTCGCCCGCCGGGCACGTCGACTCCGCGACCGCCGGGTTCCGCCAGGTCACGGTGGGCGGCTGGGCGTACGACCCCGACGTCGCGACGAGCCCGATCCGGGTGGCGTTCTACGTGGACGGCGTCGGCAAGAAGACCATCACGGCCGACGGGGCGCGTTCCGACCTGGGCAGCCAGCTCGGCGCCGGCAACACCAGCCACGGGTTCTCGACGACCCTCACCGGGATCTCCGGGGGCAGCCACAACGTCTGCGTGTTCGGCATCAACCAGGGCGCCGGTGCCAACGCACTGCTCGGCTGCCAGCAGGTGACCGTCCGGACCGGGGCGCCGTTCGGCAAGCTCGACCAGGCCACCCTCGCGGCGGACAAGCTCAGCGTCCGCGGCTGGGCGATCGACCCAGACACGAAGTCCTCGATCCCCGTGCAGCTCCGCGTGGACGGCGTGGCGAAGAAGGCCTGGACCGCCAGCGCCTCGCGCACCGACGTCGGGAAGATCTACCCGGGCTGGGGCGACGCGCACGGCTACTCGGCGACGATCAGCGGCATCGGTGCCGGGAAGCACACGATCAGCACGTGGGCGAAGGACACCTCCACGGGCAAGTGGACGCAGCTCGGGGCGAAGACCGTGACGAAGGCGAGCGGTTCGCCGTGGATCGTCATCGACGAGGCATCGTCGACCGCTCCGGGCAAGCTGAAGATCCGCGGCTGGACGGCCGACCCGGACACGATCGCGCCGCTGCGCGTCCACCTGTACCTGGACGGCAAGGCCCTGACCTCGTTCACGGCCGACCAGACCAAGGCGGGCCTCGACAAGGCACTGCCCGGCTACGGTGACGACCACGCGATCCTGTTCACCCGCAGCAGCGTCCCGGCCGGGAAGCACCAGCTCTGCATCATCGCGATCAACGTGGGACCCGGCGGCAACAGCAACGTCTGCACGACGTTCCAGACGCCGACCGGCCCGCCGACGGTGAAGATCGAGTCCGGTTCGTCGCCGACGCTCGGCTCGCTGCAGGTCAGCGGCTACGCGGTCGACCCCGACACGGTGCAGCCGATCGGTGTGACGTACACGGTCGACGGCAAGAAGATCACCACCGGCACGGCCGACCAGGCCAGCGCCACGGCGGCGAAGGCGTACCCCGGGTACTACTCGAAGCACGGCTTCCAGGCCACCCTCACCGGCATCGGCCCGGGCAAGCACACCGTGTGCGTCGTCGGGACGAACGTCGGGGGCGGGAAGGACGCCAGCGCCTGCAGCACGGTCGCGATGACCTCCGGCAACCCGGTCCTGCTGCTCGACGAGGTGTCCTCGCCCGCGGCCGGCCAGGTCAAGGTGCGCGGCTGGACGATCGACCCGGACACCGCGTCCCCGATCCAGGTGCACGTGTACGTGAACGGCGCCGGCGCGAAGTCGCTCACCGCGAACGAAGCGAAGGCGTCGCTCGCCACCACCTACGGCGGGTACGGCGCGAACCACTCGTTCTCGACGACCGTGTCCGGCTACAAGGCGGGCAGCACGCAGGTCTGCGTCTACGCGATGAACACCGGCGCGGGAGCGAACACCACGCTGTGCCGGACGATCACGGTGAAGTAGTGCGCTGACGGTCCGACGGACCACGATGCGAGACGGGAGGCGCCCCACCAGCCGGGGGGGCGCCTCCCGTCTCGTCCGTGGTCGGCTCAGCCGCGTCCGGTACCGCGGCGCACGGCGCGCGCCAGACCGCCGAAGCGGTGCAGCAGGCGGTACTCGGCCGACCGGGTGAGCTCGTCGTACCGCAGGGCGATCGTGTCGCGCTCCTCCTCCGCACGCCGACGCGCGGCGTCGAACGACGCCACCGCCTGCTCGGCCACGACGAGCCGCTCGTTGATGTCGCGGACGCCCTGCAGGTGCACGTCGCGCTCGAGCTCGGCGACCCGCAGGACTTCGCGCTCGTTCGTCGCCCAGCGGAGGAACGGGGACCGGCTGCCGGTCCGGGACCGCGCGTGCTCGATCGCCGCCTCGAGGACCGGGCGCACCTGCTCCGCACGCGCCGCGAAGGAGTGTCGCTCGACCACGACTGCGCGCAGCCGTTCGACCAGCGCCGTCCGCTCGTCGGCGGGCATCGCGAGCGCCCGCTCGAGGGACGCGGCGTCCTCGAACACGGGGACCTCGCCGAGGCCGAGCTCGTCGAGTCCGAGCGCGCAGTCCGTCACGGGGAGCGCCCCGGACGCGAGCGACTCGTAGAGGCGGGAGTTCAACGTGCCGTACTCGGCGGCGGGCGCGATGACGTCGTCGACGACGAAGGCCGCCGACCGGTAGACCTCGGGGAGCGCGAAGTAGGGGACCATCGGCCGCAGCTCGACGCCGGGGGACGGGTCGACGTGCTCGGCGTTCGCGGCGAACCAGACGATCGGCTCGGCCGGACGGACGTCGTCGAGGACGTCCTGCACGTGGCGGCGGACGCCCCAGAAGTTCACGGTCGCCACCGCACGGTCGCTCCGTGGGGTACCCGGGTCGGTCGTGAAGAGCTCGAGGTCGACGCCGATCGGCACGACCTCGACCGGGCCGTCGTAGTGCGCGGCGACGGCATCGCGCGCGGTGCTCGACGACGTCCAGATCGCCTCGAACTCGTCGAGGTACGGCAGGGCCGCCCACTTCGCCGTCCAGTTGCGCACCCACGCCACGAGGGCGGTGGACGGCGGCACCCGGCCCGGCACGAAGGACTCGATCATCACGACCACGACGGCCGTGTCGTCCGGGACCGGGTCGGCCCAGCGGGTGATCGGCCACATCGCGACCCCCCACCCGGCGTCCCGCAGCGCCCGGGCCAGCCCGAGCGCGACGTAGAGGTCGCCCTTGCCCTCGGCCGGGTCGTCCGTCGACACCGCGAACCGGACGGTCCCGCGCGGCCCCTCGGCGTGGTCGCCCGCGGCGATCGCGGCGTAGTCCGCGGCGAGGGGGGAAGACGTGGGAGCGGTCGGGATGCTGGTCGCGGTCACCGAGCCATTCTGCACGAATCGGCGCTGATCTCAGGGGAGCGCGGGCGCGCGCCTTGTAGGGTGTCATCGGCCGTCGGCACCCCGCGGCCGACCCGTCGACCCGCGCCAGGTGCGCGGCAGCTGCTGGAGGAACCGCGTGACAGAGCGCAAGCCGGGAGTCGTGTCCGTCATCCTCGTGAACTACAAGGGCACGGACGACACCCTGACGAGCATCGCGGAGCTCCGCAAGCAGGACTGGCCGCAGGACCGGCTCGAGGTCATCGTCGTCGAGAACGGTTCCGGCCCCGAGCACCTCGGTCGGCTGAAGGCGTCGGAGCTCGACTTCACGCTCGTCGACGCCGGTGCGAACCTCGGCTTCACGGGCGGCTGCAACCTCGGCGTCGAGAAGTCCTCCGGCGAGATCGTGGCGTTCCTCAACAACGACGCCCGACCCGACACCGGCTGGGTGCGCGAGGCCATGGCGACGTTCGCCTCCGGCGCGGACATCGGCGCCGTGGCGTCGAAGGTCCTCGACTGGGAAGGCGTCAACGTCGACTTCACCGAGGCCGCGATGACCTGGTACGGCATGGGCTACAAGCCGTTCGCAGGCTCGCCGGACACCGGGCGCTGGGAGTCCGAGACCGACGTGCTGTTCGGCACCGGCGCGGCGATGTTCATCCGTGCGGAGCTCTTCGAGCAGCTCGACGGCTTCGACGACCGCTACTTCATGTTCTACGAGGACGTCGACCTCGGCTGGCGGCTCAACCTGCTCGGCTGGCGCTTCCGGTACCAGCCGAAGTCCGTCGCGTTCCACAAGCACCACGCGTCGATGAACAAGTTCGGCGACTTCCGCGAGACCTACCTGCTCGAACGGAACGCCCTCTTCACGCTCTACAAGAACCTCGGTGACGAGCAGCTCGCAGCCGCCCTGCCCGGGTCGCTCGCGCTCGTCGTCCGTCGCGCCGTCGGTCGTGGCGAACTCGACTCGACCGAGCTCGACCTCCGCAACCCCGGCGACGACAGCGTCCCGACGATCCCCGTGCCGAAGACGGCGATGGCAGGCATCTACGGCGTCGACCAGTTCGTCGAGCAGCTGCCGTCGATGACCGAGTCGCGTCGGCAGATCCAGGCGACCCGCGTGCGCAGCGACCGCGAGCTCCTGCGCCTCTTCGGAAACCGCGACGAGCCCGCGTACCCGATCGAGAACTACCTGGCCGGCTACGACAAGATCGTGCACTCCCTCGGCGTGCTCGAGGTGGGTACCCGGCGTCGGATCCTCATCATCACGGGCGACTCCATCGGCGAGAAGATGGCCGGTCCGGCGATCCGTGCGACCCAGATGGCGAAGCAGCTCGCCGGCGAGCACGACGTCCGGGTCATCAGCCTCACGCGCTCGTCGCAGATCGACCCCTCGTACGAGGTCGTCACCGTGCCGCACCGCCACCCGCGCCAGATGGTCGAGCACGAGGCCTGGGCCGACGTCATCATCGTGCAGGGCCACGCGCTCCGCCTGTTCCCGGTGCTCGAGTCGACGAGCAAGATCCTCGTCGTCGACGTCTACGACCCGCTGCACCTCGAGCAGCTCGAGCAGGGCCGCAGCGACGACGTCGACCAGTGGAACCGGCAGATCCTCGACGCGTCGGACACCCTGAACCACCAGCTCGAACTCGGCGACTACTTCATCTGCGCCTCCGAGCGGCAGCGCATGTTCTGGCTCGGCCAGCTCGCCGGCTCGGGCCGTGTGAACGCCCGGACGTACTCGCGCGACCCCGACCTCCGCTCGCTCATCGGCGTCGTGCCGTTCGGCCTGTCGTCGACGCCGCCGGTGCACGACCAGCAGCGGGTCAAGGGCGTCGTCCCCGGCATCGGGAAGAACGACAAGCTCGTCGTCTGGGGCGGTGGCATCTACGACTGGTTCGACCCGATCACGCTCGTCCGCGCGATCGGCCGGCTCGCCGCGAAGAAGCCGAGCGTCAAGCTCTTCTTCATGGGCGTGCAGCACCCGAACCCGGACGTGCCCGAGATGGACATCGTCGCCAAGGTGCGCGCCGAGGCCGATGCGCTCGGGCTGACCAGCAAGAACGTGTTCTTCAACGACGCGTGGATCCCGTACGAGGAACGCGGCGCCTACCTGCTCGAGGCCGACGCCGGCGTCTCGACGCACTACGAGCACCTCGAGACCACGTTCTCGTTCCGCACACGCATCCTCGACTACCTGTGGGCACGCCTGCCGATCGTCACGACCGCCGGTGACTCCTTCGGTGACCTCGTCGCCGAGGAGAAGCTCGGCATCGCGGTGCACGAGCAGGACGTCGACGGCCTGGCCGCAGCGCTCGAGACGGCGCTCTTCGACAAGAAGGCCCGTGCCGAGTTCATCGGCAACGTCGACCGCGTGCGCGAGCAGTTCACGTGGGAGAACGTCCTCGCCCCGCTCGTCGAGTTCTGCCGGAACCCGATCCGCGCGGCCGACAAGAGCGTCCGCGACACCTCGTCGACGATCCAGCCGCACGCCATGCGCGTGCGCGTCCCGGACCGCAAGAAGCTCTACGGCGTCCGCCACGACCTCGGTCGCGCCGTGCACTACTTCCGGACCGAGGGCCCGCGGAGCGTCGCGGGCAAGATCAAGCGTCGGCTGCAGAACCGGTGACCGCGGGCGCCACGGCGCTCGTCATCGTCCCGACCTACAACGAGGCCGAGAACGTCCGCACGATCGCCGCAGCCGTCCTGGGCGCGCTGCCGGACGCACACCTGCTCGTCGTCGACGATGCCAGCCCCGACGGCACGGGTGACCTCGTGCGGCAGCTCGCCGCCGCGGACGACCGGGTGCACCTGCTCGAACGCTCCGGCAAGCTCGGCCTCGGGACGGCCTACGTCGCCGGCTTCCGGTGGGGGCTCGAGCGCGGGTACCCGCTGCTCGTCGAGATGGACGCGGACGGCTCGCACCCGGCCGACCGGCTCCCGGCACTCGTGGCCGCGGTCGACGGCGCCGACGACGTGATGCTCGCGATCGGGTCGCGGTGGGTCCCCGGGGGATCGGTGGTCGACTGGCCGCTCCACCGCGAGGTCCTCAGCCGCGGCGCGAACACCTACGCCCGGTTCGTGCTCGGCATCGGCGTGCGGGATGTCACCGCGGGCTTCCGGGTCTACCGCGCCGACGCGATCGCCCGGATGGACCTCGACTCGATCGACTCGAAGGGGTACTGCTTCCAGGTCGACATGACGTTGCGGGTGGACGACCTCGGCGGGCGCATCGTCGAGGTCCCGATCCGGTTCCGCGACCGGGTGCACGGCGTCTCGAAGATGAGTCGTTCCATCGTGCTCGAGGCGATGCTCCGCACCACCCAGTGGGGCCTGCAGCGGCGCTTCGGTCGCCGACGCGGCGCACGTCGCTGACGCGACCCACGTCGCTGACGCGACCCGAGTACAGACGGGTGGGGGGGGGGGGGGGGGGGCGCCCCCCCCCCCCCCCCGCCGGGGGGGGGGGCGGGGGGCCCGACGCGGCGGTGGGGGTGGGGGACCCCACCGGGGGCGCGGGCCCCCCCCAGGGCCCCCCGCCGGGGGGGCCC
>NZ_JBBCYQ010000024.1:0-12154 GCF_037144815.1 Curtobacterium sp. USHLN213
GCGGGGGCGGGGGTCCGGGGGGGGGCCCCCCCCCCCCGGCCCCCGGGGGGGGCGCCGGGGCCGGGCCCCCCCCCCCCCGGCGGGGGGGGGGGGGGGCCCCCGCGCCCCCCCCCCCTCCCGTCGTTCCGCATCGGCGTCTCGCCGGCGCGTCCCGCCCGGCGTCAGCCGAGCTTCGCCTGGAACTCGTCCGGCAGCTTCTCGAGCGCCCACTCGATCGCGGCGGTGGTCCCCATCGAGAACGCCGACGACACGTCCGGGTCGTCGAACACGATGGCGTGCCCGGCCTCGACCGACGGCACCTTCTGGAAGAGCGGGTCGGACTCGGCCTTGGACGCCTCGACGTAGATCGGCAGGATCAGCGTGAGGTCGGCGTCCAGCAGGTCGAGGTTCTCGTCCGACAGGTGCACCGAGAACGCCTTGCCGGCCTGCTCGTCGATCGCCTTCGGGATCGTGAAGCCGAGGTTCCGCATGAACGTCGAGCGGCTGTCCGTCGAGGCGTAGGCCCCGAAGCCCTCGGACGTGTAGGCACCGACGACCGCCGACTTGCCCTCGAAGTCCGGGTGCGCCTTGCGGGCAGCGGCGTAGGCGTCGTCGAGGCCGGCGAGCAGCTTCTTGCCCGCGGCCTCCTTGCCGAGCGCCTTCGCGATCATCGTGGTCTGCTGCTCGGTCGACGCGAGGTAGTTCTCGCCGCCCTTCGGGATCGCCACGGTCGGTGCGATCGCGGAGAGCTTCGCGTAGCGGTCCTTGTCACCCGACGACTTCACGTCGAGGATCACGTCGGGCTTGAGCTTGAGGATGTCCTCGTAGCTCGGCTCGAGCGTCTGGATGATCTTCGGCGACTTCGTGTACGCACCCTTGAGCCACGGCCCGACGCCGTCGCCACCGAACGCGAGCCAGTCGCTCGCGCCGACGGGCTGCACGCCGAGTTCGAGCGCGGTCTCGGCGTCGCCCCAGCCGAGGGCGACGACGCGCTTCGGCTGCGAGTCGATCTTCGTGGTGCCGAGGGCGGTGGTGATGGACACCGGGAACTGGCCGTCGGCGGACGTGGTCGCGGCGTCGTCGGACGACGAACCGGAGCCGGAGGCGCACCCGGCGAGGACGAGGGACGCTGCGACGACGGCGCCGGCAGCGGCGAGCGCTCGGCGGAAGCGGGAGGGAGTTCGGATCACGAAGGTAAGCCTAACCTAAGCGCTCGGCGCGGAACACGCCTGGATAGGCTGACGGGGACATGTACTCCGACCCCTCCCGGACCCGCCTCGCGGTGCTCGGCTCCCCCATCGCCCACTCCCTCTCCCCCACGCTGCACGCAGCGGCCTACGACGTGCTCGGGGTGCCGTTCACGTACGGGAGGCACGAGGTCGCGTCCGGCGGACTGGACGCGTTCGTCGCGGGGCTGGGTCCCGACTGGCGCGGACTGAGCCTCACCATGCCGCTCAAGCGCGAGGTCCTGCCGATGCTCGACCGGACGACCCCGCTCGTCGACGAGCTCGGGGTCGCCAACACCATCGCGTTCCGCACGGTCGGCGACACCGTCCTGCGGTCCGGCGCGAACACCGACGTCGAGGGGATCGTGCGCCCGGTCGAGGCGCTCGGACACCTCCCGGGCGAGGCGACCGTCCTCGGCGGCGGTGCGACCGCGGCGAGCGCCCTCACCGCGGCCGTGCGGCTCGGGGCGTCGCTCGTGCGGGTGTTCCTCCGCGACACCGCGAAGGCCGGACACCTCGTCGACCTGGCCGTGCGGCTCGGGGTCTCGCTCGAGGTGCTCCCCCTGACCGAGCTGCCGGGGACCCGCCACGGGTTCGTCGTCTCGACGCTGCCCGGGGGTGCGGCGGACACGCTCGACCTCGTGCCGTCAGGGCCGGACGCGGTGCTCTTCGACGTGGCCTACGAGCCCTGGCCGACCGCCGTCGCGACCCGGTGGGCGAGTGCCGGCGGACGCGTGCTGAACGGGCTCGACATGCTCGCCGAGCAGGCCCTCGGGCAGATCCGGTTCTTCCTGAGCGGTGACCAGGACGAGCTCCTGACGGCCGAGGCCGACGTGCGGAGGGCGATGCGCGCCTCCGTGGGCCTGCCGGAGACCATCGGGGCCTGAGCCTCGGTCAGCGTCGAGCTCGTGCCTCGGCGTCGAGCAACGCGACCGAGACGTCCCAGAGCCGCTCGGCGGCGGCCGGGTCGAGCGCCCACGGGAGCACGCCGTGCAGCCCGTCGGTGATGCGGTCGACGACGGCTGCCTCGTGGCAGTCCTCGAAGTACCGGCCGCTCACGCCGTCGAGCTCCGGAGCGGTGGCGAGGAGCACCGACGTCGCCGCGCCCTGCTCCGGGGACTTGACGACGTCCGCCGCGGAGACCTTCGTCGCCGCGAGCACCTCCGGGTCCCAGTGTTTCTGCAGCCCCGTCCAGATCCCTCCGGGCATGCACGCGTTCGCCGTGATCCCTTCGGCGGCCCATCGTCGTCCGACCTCGACGGCGAAGAGGACGTTGGCGGTCTTGGACTGGGCGTAGGCGAGCCCGGGCTCGTACGGGCGACGCCGGAAGAACAGGTCCTCGAACACGACCGGCGAGCTGCCGTGCCCGCTCGACGACAACGAGACGATCCGCGCACCGGAGGCCGCGGCGAGCGCTTCGTGCAGCCCGATGGCCAGCGCGAAGTGCCCGAGGTGGTTCGTGGCGAACTGCGTCTCCCACCCGGCCGAGGTGTACGACTCCGGGCTGTCCATCACCCCGGCGTTGGCGACCAGGACGTCGAGGGGCCCGGACCACGACGCCGCGAACGCTTCCACGGAGGCCGGGCGGTCGAGGTGGAGCTCGGCGACGTCGGGTGCCGTGCGCCCGGTGGTGCGGGCGATGTCCGCCGCGACCCGCTGTCCGGCCCCGACGTCGCGGACCGCCAGGGTCACGGTCGCGCCGGCCCCGGCGAGCGCTCGGGCCGTCTCCACGCCGATGCCCGAGGCGGCACCGGTCACGACGGCGGTCCGTCCCCGGAGGTCGATCCCCGCCACGACCTCGGCGGCGGTGGTGTGGGCGCCGAAGGCGGCGAGGTCACGGTCCGGCACGGTGTGCTCCTGTCTGCGGACGGAGGCGCTCAGGACACCGTGCCGTCCACGTAGGACCACCGGCCGTGCTCGCGCACGAAGTCGCTCGTCTCCTCGAGTGTGCCCCGCTCGTCGTCGGTGCGCCACCACGCGCGGAAGGCGACGGTGCCGCGGGAGTCGAACGGGCCGCCGGACTCCGTCGACAGGACATCCAACCGCGTCCAGCGCTGGGCCGGGTCGAGCTCGAGGCTCGCCGGGCGGGTGCGCGGGTGCCACGTCTGCAGCAGGTACTCGGGCAGGCCGAGGGCGAACGCGCTGAACCGCGACCGCATGAGCCGCTCGGCGGTCGGGGCCGCGGCGCCCGCGTGCAGCGGGCCGCAGCACTCGCCGTAGGGGTTGCCGCTCAGGCAGGGGCAGCGCGACTCGTCGGTGACCACGGGCGGCACGCTAGTCGACGATCGACAGCGCGACCGTGATGTTGCCGCGGGTGGCGTTCGAGTAGGGGCAGATCTCGTGCGCGCGCTCGGCGAGACGCTGGCGCTGCTCGGGTCGGGCGGCCGGCGCGTACACGTCGAGCTCGACCGCGAGGCCGAAGCCCCCGTTGCCGGTGCCGCCGATGCCGACCTCGGCCGAGACCTCGGCGCCGGTCGTGTCGACGTCGAGCTCCCGGCCCGCGGCGTGGAGCGCCCCGAGGAAGCACGCGGCGTACCCGGCGGCGAAGAGCTGCTCGGGGTTCGTGCCCTCGCCGCTGCCGCCCATCTCCTTCGGCGGACGGGTGTCGAGGTCGAGGCGGTCGTCCTCGCTGCGCACGTGTCCGTCGCGGCCGCCTCCGGTGGCGTGGGCGGCGGCGGTGTAGACGATGTCGAGACTCATGGCACGAGCGCATCGTGCGTTCCTGGACGACCGCTGGAGCGGGGCGCAACGGCGGGCGGCGGCGGTCGGTCGATGAGGACGCCTCGAGCGTGTCCGGCCCCACCGCTGTCAGCTTCACGGAGTAGACGGAACCTCGTGTTCAGACTCGGGTGGCAGGTGCTGCGGGAGCGGATCGCCACGGTGGTCGATCCCGCACGCGTCCGTCGTGCCCTGTGGATCGCCGCCGCGTGCTCCATGGTCATGCTGATCGGCGCCGTCGCGCTGCAGCTCGCGTTCGGCTGGGCCGGTACGGGGCCCGTCCGACCGGTCGTGGTCATCGCGCTCGTGTCCCTCGGCCTCGGGTCGATCGTGTTCTCCGCCTTCCGGACCGACCGTCCGCTCGACCCGGCAGCGACCATCAACGGGCGACAAGTCCGGCCGGACTGGCAGATGAGCGTGCGGTGGTCGGTGCAGCCCTACCTGGCGAGACGGCAGCTCCCGGTGACCCCAGAGGACCGTGCGGCGGTGCTCACCGACGTCGGACTCCTGCAGCGCGGGCTGGTCCGGCGGCTGACGCGGCTCGCCCCGCTCCTCGGCGGGGTCGCACTGCTCGGGATCGCGGCCTTCGCGCGCAGCGACGTGCGGCCGATCGCGCTGCTGTGGGCAGCGGTGTACGTCTGCACGCTGCCCGACCTCGTGGTGCGGCTCGGCCGCTCGGAGCGCGCGCGGCTCGCAGCCCTCGCGGTCGATCCGCCGGCCGGAGACGCCGATACGGGGAAGCACGGGGTCGACGGCTCGAAGGTGCAGCTGCCCGGTGACTGAGGCCCGCGAGCAGGAACCCCGGACCGCCTTCCGCACCGGGTGGCAGGTGTACCGCGAGCGGCTCCCCGAGCTCGTCGACCAGCGCCACCACCGCCGTGCCGTCCGCGTCGGGGTCGTCGTCGCGGTCGTCGCGTTCGCCGGACTGCTGCTCCTGGGGGCGTTCGTCGAGCGCCTCGACGGAGCCGTCCCCGTCGCAGCCGGGGTCGTCGTGGCGCTCCTGGTCGCCGCGGGCATCGGGTGCGTCGGTGCCGCCCTCACGCCGATCGGCCCCCGGGGATGGTCCCTCCCTCCCGTGCCCGGCATCGGGTGGCGCACCCAGGAGGCGATCGCCCGCTACTCCCGGCGCAACCCGCCGCCGGTCGCGCCGGAGCACCGCGACGCGGTGCTGCAGGGCATGCCGGCGACCCGCGACCTGCTCGTCCGCGCGGCGTACCGCTCGCTGTTCCTCACGGGCGGGTGGATCGGCATCGTCCTCGGCACCCTGGTGTTCGACGTGGCCTCGTCGGTGGGCAGCGACACCGTGATCCTGTTCCCGGGCGTCTGGATCTTCTCGATCGTGATCACGAGTGGAACGGGGATCGTCGGCATCCGCACACTCGGGCGCCAGGAGCAACTCCGCGTCGAGGCCGAGGCGTTGCCGCCCGTCCCGCCCGCGCCGCGCCGAGGACGTCCCGACAGCCCGAGCGGCAGCAAGCTGGCGCTCCCGGGCGAGTGAGCGCGTGAGCCCGTGTCGGTGGCACCGGGCACACTGGGCGCATGTGTGGAAGGTTCGTCGTCTCCGACACCACGGCCGATCTGCTGCCGGAACTGATCGGTGAGCTCGCCGACCGGACCGAGCACGTCGACGAGGACACCGGCGTGGTCGGCACCGGCCTGGTCCCGAGCTGGAACGTCGCACCGACCGACCCGGTCTTCGCGGTCCGGCAGCGGCACGGGCAGCGCGAACTCCCGCAGATCAGCTGGGGGTTCGTACCGAGCTGGGCGAAGGACTTCCAGAAGCAGCGCCCGAAGCCGATCAACGCCCGCATCGAGACCGTCGCGACGAGCGGCATGTTCAAGCGGGCGTTCGCGACGAACCGCTGCATCGTCCCCGCCCAGGGCTACTACGAGTGGGTCGTGCGCGAGGACGGCAAGGAACCGCACTTCGTCCACGAACCCGGCGGTGCCCTCGCGATGGCCGGCGTCGTGAGCGCGTGGCCCGACCCCACGAAACCCGACGGCGACCCGGACAAGTGGCGGCTGTCCCTGGCGATCATCACGCGGGACGCCCACGTGGCCCCGGGCGAGGTGCACGACCGCATGCCGGCGTTCCTCACCCCGGACGGCTACGACGCCTGGTTGGACACCGAGCAGGGCGGCCTCGGACAGGACGACCTGCTCGCCCTGCTCGACCACGAGTCGCTGACGGTCGCGGCGGGCCTCGAGCAGTACGAGGTCTCGCGTGCGGTGAACAGCGTCAGGAACGACGGGCCGCAGCTCATCGAGCGGGTCGCCTAGCCACGCCGCTCAGCAGACGTCGGACCCCGGCGTGGTCATCCCCACGGTCACGTCCGACACGTCCTGGGTCCGCAGGGTCCCCAGCGGCCCGGCCGTCGTCACCCGGAGCCCGGTCAGGTGTCCGCCGTGCGCCAGGCTCCTCGAGCGCATCTCGGCGACGACCCGGACGTCGTGGTGCGGCGTGATCACCGTACCGTCGGCGTCGAGGACCTGCGCGCCGTCGACGACGCTCGCAGTGTCGCCCATCAGTGCGCCCGTGCCGGATCCCCGGACCTGCTCCGCGAGGACGACGCGCACCGAGCGGAGCCCGGAGTCCCACGTCGCGCGGACGCCCCGGAGCGTGACGGGCCGGTCGGACGGGTTCCGCAGGACGAACCCGGCAGACATCCGGGTCTCGTCGCGTCCGGCCTCGTCGTCCGACCACCCGCCGCAGACGCCGCTCGCGCCCAGCGCGCGCAGCGGCGCGGGCGACGAGGTGACGACCACGAGCCCGGCGAGCAGGACGAGTGCCGCGACGACGCACGTCGCCAGCACCGCGCGTGCAGACGGGCCCGCTCGGTGCGGGATGGTCGCGTGCTCGTCCGACGTCATGGTCCCCCCGGTCCGGGCCGAGCGTCGGCCCACGTCGAGAGCATGACAGACAGGAGGCCCGGGTGACGGCCGGCGCACGGCGGGCGGGGTGCGGGCCCGCCGGCCCGAGGCGCAGGGGCCGTCGCGACGCCCGTCCGGCAGGAGCACGTGGAGCCGCTCGGCGAGCCGCAGCTGGGCTTCCTCGAGCGACCGGAAGTCGCCGACGTACTGCCCGAAGGTGTCGGACACGAAGTAGTGCGCACCCTGGCGGTCGACGGTCCCGCCGTAGTAGCCGCCGTAGTTCGCCGCCCAGAGCCCCGTGTCCGGCCGCGACCAGAGAATGCGCGGGTGGACCGGCTCGTCGACGTCGGTGTCGACGACGAGGTCGACGTGGGCGTCCATGCCGGTGATCGCGACCATGGTGGCGGTGTCGACGGTCACCTCGGTGTGCTGGTGGTGGTCGACGGGCGTGCTCATGGTCGTGCTCCTCTTGGTGCGTGCTGCTGTGGTGCGGCGTTCCGTGGTGCGGGTGGTGCGGGTGGTGCGGGGTGGTGCGGTGCTCCGGGGAGCGACGTGCTAGTCGACGGGGCGGATCACGGACGGCAGCATCACGTGCAGCTGGTCCGCGAGCTTCGCCTGTGCCTGCTCGAGCGACGCGAAGTCGCCGACGACGAGGCCGAACGTGTCCGAGGCGACGTAGCGGTCGTCGCGCTTGTCCACCGATCCGCCGAAGTACCCGCCGTAGTTGGCGACCCACTCGCCGTCGTCCTCCTGCGTCCAGGTGAGCTTGGCGCGGGCCGGGCGGGCGTGCGGTTCGGCCTGGGCTTCGAGGATGGCGATCGTGTCGACGGTCTCGGTGTCGAGCGTGACCTCGGCTCGGGTGTCGGTGCTGACGGTGGTGCTCATGTCGCTCTCCTTCGCGATCCGGGGTACATCGGCTGACATGAGAACGCTACGAGACCGACCCCTCCACCCGCCAGCGACGCCCGCCGATTCACGGGTTCCGTCAATGCGTCCCATCGGCGAAGCCCGGGTTTCCGGGGTCGGGCGTCGCACTTCCGGGGTACAGGGGACAGATCGGGGTACTCGTTCTCCGGCCAATCCGCTGGAGGACCGTCAGGCGCTCGTTCGGCCAGCAGCCCGGCGGTACGTCCCCGGTGTCATCCCGGCCAGCGGCGTGAACTGCTCGATGAACTGGCTCGTCGTCGCCCAGCCGCAGGCCGCCGCGACTTCGGTGACGCTGTGTCCTCCCGCGAGCAGCACGAGCGCACGGTGCACCCGGAGCTGCAGGCGCCACTGCCGGTACCCCGTGCCCGTCTCCTGCCGGAACAGCCGGGTCAGCGTCCGTTCCCCGAGCCCCGCCCAGGCCGCGAGCTCGGCGAGCGACAGCGGGGTCGACAGGTCGCGCTCGACCCGTCGCACCACCCGGCGCAGCCGGGGATCGCGCGGCTCCGGCAGGTGCAGCGGCTGCTCCGGCGCGGACGCGACCTCGTCGACGACGACCGCACGGAGGTGGGACCTGGCCGTGTCGGAGCGCGGCGCCGGTGTCGTGAGGGCGAGCAGCGCCTCCCGTGCGAGCGGTGAGACGGACAGGACGGCAGGGCCGGACGGGAGGCGCGCGGCGGCCTCCGCGGACAGGTACACGATCCGCATGTCGGTCACCCCGTGGGCCCGGTGCCGGTGCTCGGCACCGGCCGGCACCCACGCGACCCGGTTCGACGGAGCGATCCACGCACCGTCGGCGGTGATGAGCGACAGCACGCCCGTCGCCGCGTGCACGAGGTGACCGAGCGGGTGCGCGTGGGGCGGGACCGTCTCGGCGTGCTCGAAGCGGTAGGCCGCCTCGGTGCGGTCGTCGACGATCCGCTCGTGGGCGTGGCTGGAAACCGACATCGACCGGCAGCATACGTGTTCCGGGCCGGTCCCGCCGGGTGGTGGGATCGGAGCATGACCACCGCTTCCACCACCGTGCCTGACACGAGACCCCGCCGGCGACTCCTGGCCGCCTGGTACGTCGGCGCCGGACTCCTGCTCGTCGCGCTGAACCTGCGGATGGGCGTGGCGTCGGTGGGTCCGGTCCTCGGTGCCGTCGAACGCTCCCTGCACCTCGGGCCGTCGGCGGCGAGCCTGCTCACCACCATCCCGGTGTTCGCGTTCGGGGCGTTCGCGTTCCTGACGCCGCTGCTGACCCGGCGGATCGGGCTGCACCGGCTGCTCGGCCTGACGATGGCCGTGCTCGCGGTCGGCATCGCGCTGCGGATCGAGCCCCACGGCTGGGCGCTCTACGGCGGCACCGTGCTGGCCGGCGCCGCGATCGCGGTGGCGAACGTCCTCATGCCCGCGGCGATCAAGAGCGACTTCGCGCACCGGGTCGGGCTGATGATGGGGCTGTACTCGACGGCGCTGTTCCTCAGTGCCGCGATCGCCTCGGCGGCCGTCGTCCCGCTCGCGACGGCGTTCGGGTCGTGGCGACCGGCACTGGCGTTCTGGGCGGTGCCGGCGGTCGTCGCGTTCCTCGTCTGGTTGCCGCGGGCGCTGCGGAACCCGGGGCACACCGGGCGCTCGCGGACGGTGGACGACGCTCCGGTCCAGGCCGCCGACGAGCCGACGTTCGCCCGCCTGTTCCGCGACCCCGTGGCGATCGCGGTGACCGGGTTCATGGGGTTGCAGAGCCTGTCGTACTACGCGTTCCTCACCTGGGTGCCGACGGTGCTGCAGGACGCCGGGGTGACCGCGCACGAGGCCGGTCTGATGCTCGCGTACTCGAGCCTGCCCGGGATCGTCACCGGGGTGACCGGGCCCGCGATCGCGCGGCGACTGCGACCGACGTGGGTGCCGGTCGTCGTCGTGGTGGTGCTCTGCGCGGTGGGGTTCGTCGGCCTGCTCGTGGCTCCGGCCGCCGGGGCGTGGCTGTGGATGACGTTGCTCGGGCTCGGGCAGGGCGGCGCGATCAGCCTCTCGTTGAGCTACATCGTGTGGCGGTCGCCCGATGCCCGGCACACCGCGCACGTGTCGACGATGGCGCAGGGGACGGGGTACCTGCTCGCGGGGCTCGGACCGCTCGGGATCGGGTTGCTGCACACGGCGACCGGGGGCTGGACGGTGCCGGTCGTGGTGCTGCTGGCGCTGCTGGGGGTGCAGCTCGTGGCGGGCGTCGCCGCGAGTCGCGAGCGGCAGGTGCTGGCGCGGCGCTGAGCGGCGGGCGGCCGACGCGCCGGGGCGCAGGGCGCCCGCGCGTCAGCGCACGGCGCGCAGCGCGTCCGCGACCACCACGAGCGCCGCGGCGATCTCGTCCGCCACCCGCTCGTGCGTCGCCGTCGACCGGCGGTACGGGTCGTCGACGTCGTCGTCCGCCGGGTCCGCGAGCGGCGGCACGGTCCCCCGCAGCCGGGCGACGAGTGCGACGAGCTCCTCGGGCGTGGACACGCCGCCGAGCTCGGCCGGTTCGAGCCCGTCGAGCACCCGGGCGAACTGCTTGACCGTGAACGCGCGCTTCGCCGTCCGGGGTGCGAGCGAGACCACGGCCGCACGGTGCGAGCGCTCGGCGGTGAGGACGAGGTCCGCCGACCCCGCGATCACTGCGGTGAGGTACCGCGCACGGTGCCCGTCGGGCGACCCGCCGAGCCGCACCGACTGCGCTGCGGCGGCATCGTCCATCGGAGCGCCGTCCTGCGCGATGGTGCCGGCGGACTCGACCACGAACGCGGGTGCGTCCGGGCCGAGTCGCGCCGTGAGGACCTGTGCGCCGAGCGGCGAACGGCAGATGTTGCCGCTGCAGACGAACAGGACGCGCATCGTCAGGCTGCGGTGTCGCCGAGCAGGTCGTGCCGCACGACGATGGCGTCACGACCGGGGCCGACGCCGATGGCGGAGATCCGCGCCCCGGACATCGCCTCGACCGCGAGCACGTAGTCCTGCGCGTTCTTCGGCAGGTCCTCGAACGAGCGGGCACCCGTGATGTCCTCGGTCCAGCCGGGGAACTCCTCGTAGACGGGCTTCGCGTGGTGGAAGTCCGACTGGTTGACCGGGACCTCGTCCACTCGGACGCCGTCGACCTCGTAGGCCACGCAGACGGGGATCGTCGACAGCCCGGTGAGGACGTCGAGCTTCGTCAGCACGAAGTCCGTCACGCCGTTGACGCGCGCCGTGTAGCGGGCGATCGGGGCGTCGTACCAGCCGCAGCGGCGCGGGCGACCCGTGGTGGTGCCGAACTCGAAGCCGTTGGCCCGGAGGAACTCTCCCGACTCGTCGAACAGCTCGGTCGGGAACGGACCGGCGCCGACGCGGGTCGTGTACGCCTTGACGATGCCGATGATGCGCTCGAGCTTGCCCGGGCCGATGCCCGAACCGGTCGCCGCGCCACCGGCCGTCGCCGACGACGAGGTCACGAACGGGTAGGTGCCGTGGTCGACGTCGAGCATGGTGGCCTGGCCGGCCTCGAACAGGACGGTCTCCCCGCGCTCGAGCGCGCGGTGGATCTCGAGCCCGGTGTCGGCGACCATCGGACGCAGGCGGTCCGCGAAGGACAGCAGCGACTCGACGACCTCGTCGGCGTCGATCGCGCGACGGTTGAAGACCTTCACCAGCAGGTGGTTCTTCTGGTCGAGGGCCGCTTCGACCTTCTGGCGCAGGATGTTCTCGTCGAAGATGTCCTGGATGCGGATGCCGACGCGGTTGATCTTGTCGGCGTAGGTCGGGCCGATGCCGCGACCGGTGGTGCCGATCTGGCGCTTGCCGAGGAACCGCTCGGTCACCTTGTCGATCGTGCGGTGGTAGTGCGTGATGACGTGGGCGTTCGCCGACACGAGCAGCTTCGAGGTGTCGACGCCGCGGGCCTTCAGCGCGTCGAGCTCCTGGAAGAGGACCTCGAGGTCGACGACCACGCCGTTACCGATGACGGGCGTGACGCCCGGTGTGAGGATGCCGGAGGGCAGCAGGTGCAGGGCGTACTTCTCGCCGCCGACGACGACCGTGTGCCCGGCGTTGTTGCCGCCGTTGAACTTCACGACGTAGTCGATGCGGGACCCGAGGAGGTCGGTGGCCTTCCCCTTGCCCTCGTCGCCCCACTGGGCTCCGATGATCACTGCAGCGGGCATCTGGTTCTCCTCACGTTGGCGGAGGACCTCACACGACCAGTCGGGCCGGTGGTCCACCCGAGTCTATCGGACGGCCACCGGCACGCTACCTGCCGGTCGCCTGGCGCGGCCGACGCGGCGCCCGCCGTCGGACCGACGGACGGTACCGGAGACGGACTGGAGGGGGGGGGGGGGGCGCGCCCCCCCCCCCCCCCCCCCCGCCGGGGGGGGGGCCCCCCCGGCCGGCGGGGGCGGGGGAGGGGGAGCGGGGGGGGCCCCCCCCCCCGCGGGGGGCCCCCGGCGCGG
>NZ_JBBCYQ010000025.1:0-9226 GCF_037144815.1 Curtobacterium sp. USHLN213
GGTGGCGGCCCGCGCGGGGGTCCGCCCCCGGCCCCCCGCGGCCCGCGCGGGCAGGGGGCCCCGCCCCCCTTCGCCGCCACCGCCACCGGGAGGGGCGGCGGGGGGCCCGGGGCCCCCGCGCCTCCAGTCCGTTGTGGTGGTCTGTCTACCGCCGTGCCTGCTTCGCGGGGACCGTGAAGATGTTGCCGGTGGTGACGCCCTCCTCGACCTCTTCGAGGGTGCGACCGCGGCTCTCCGGGACGAACTTCCAGATGAAGAGCAGGGCGAGCACGCCGACGATCGCGAAGCCGAAGAAGGTCCCGGTGATGCCGGTCGCGGCGACGATGGTCGGGAAGTACAGCCCGAGGAACGCGTTCGCGATCCAGAGGCAGAACACCGCGATGCCCATGCCGAGCGCACGGATCTGCGTCGGGAAGATCTCGGACAGGATCACCCACGTGGCGATGTTGAGGAACGTCTGCATCGAACCCACGAACGCGACGACGAGGAACAGGATGACCCACGGGCGGGCCGGGTTGCCCTCGACGAGCGTCATCGACGCGATGCCGATGAGGAAGTGGCAGACCGTCGTCAGCGAGTAGCCCAGGATGAGCGTCGTGCGCCGGTTGATCTTCTCCATGTTGTAGATCGCGATCACGCCACCGATGACGGCGATGATCCCGGGGGCGATGTTCGCGATGAGTGCCGCCGACTGCTGGAAGCCCGACTCGATGAGCACGGTCTGGCCGTAGTACATGATCGAGTTGATGCCGGTGAGCTGCTGGGCGACACCGATGCCGGCACCGATGAGCACGATGCGGATCAGCCACTTGTTGCCGAGCAGCGTGCGCCAGCCGCTCTGCTGCTGGACCTTCGACTCGAACTCGTTCGAGCGCTTGATGTCCTCGAGCTCGGCCTCGGCACGTTCCTTCGAGCGGATCTGCCCGAGGACCTCGAGCGCCTCGTCGTTGCGGCCCTTCGACGCGAGCCATCGCGGCGACTCGGGGACGCGCAGCATGCCGATGAACAGCGCGATCGCGGGGAGCGCGCAGACGGCGAGCATGACGCGCCAGACGCCGTTCCCCTCACCCCAGAGGTTGCCGATGATCGCGTTCACGACGAAGGCGGCGAGCTGCCCGATGACGATCATGAGCTCGTTGCGGCCGGAGAGCGACCCGCGGATCTCGTAGGGGGCGAGTTCGGCCAGGAACACCGGGACGACCGTGGACGCACCGCCGACCGCCAGGCCGAGCAGGACACGACCGACCACCATCACGCCGAACACCGGCGCGAAGACGCAGATCAGGGTGCCGACGAAGAACGTGACCGCGAGCAGGATGATCGTCTTGCGGCGGCCCCAGCCGTCCGCGATCCGACCGCCGAGCATCGCGCCGATCGCGGCACCGAAGAGCAGCGAGCTCGTGACGACGCCCTCGGTGAGGTTCGTCAGGCCGAGCTCCTGCTTCATCGGCAGGAGTGCGCCGTTGATCACGCCGGTGTCGTAGCCGAAGAGCAGCCCGCCGAAGGTGGCGACGAGCGCGAGGACGCCGAGGCGGCGGACGTGCGGACCCTGTCCGACGGGCGGGAGCGGGACGCTCGGGGCTGTCGGTTTGATGTCGACCATGCGGGTGACTCCTTCGTCAGTGATCAGGCTGCATCGCTTGGAAGGATCGTAACCCGAATCCATGTCCTGTCAATCGGTCATGAAGACAACATGACGATTGGATCGCTCCACGAAAGTCCTGGTCAGCGATCATTCGTCGTCGCCGGTCGGCTCGTCGAGCACGTCCCCCAACGACGCCATGTCCGCACCGTGGTCCGTGTAGCGCCGGACCGTCCGCCGCGCCGCGGCGCTCGCGGCACCCGAGAGTCGTGGGTTCTTCCGTGCGGCGTCGGCGACGCGTCCGGCGTGCCCCGCGGTCGACAGCAGGATGTTCGCCAGGGCCCGCGCGTCACCCGGTTCCGGCACACCCGTGACCGTCCACGCCGTGCGGACCTGTTCGTCGGGCGTGACCCCGCGCCGCGTGCCCATCCGGTGCCAGTCCGAGAGCGAGCCCTCGGTCCGGGAGGCGGCACGGTCGGCCTCTCCCGCCCGCCGACGGTCGGCGTCACGCGCGGCGTCGTCCGCGGCTTCGCTCCGCTCGATCCGGTCGACGAGCCCGTCCGCCCGCTTCCGGACGAGTTCGGCCCGTTCGCGTGCGGCGGCGTCGTCACCGCCGGCTTCGGCGATGCGGGCGGCGTGCGCGGCAGCCGCCGCGGCGAGGATCTCCGAACGCTCCATGCTCCGACGGTAACCCGTGCGGCCGACAGCGCCGCACACGAACCGCGCGCACGGGTTCCGGATAGCCTCCAGCCAGCAGCGGCACCTCGTGCGCTCCCGCACGGTCAGCCGACGACCACGAACGGAAGTGGACGACCATGGCAGGACTCGACGACCTCCTCGGGGCGATCCCGATCGGCGACATCGCGAAGAAGCTCGGCATCGACGAGGCGACCGCGAGGAACGCCGTCAGCCAGGCGGTCCCGGCGCTCGTCGGTGGGCTGCAGAAGAACGTGGAGAACGGTGGCGCGGCCTCGCTCGACAAGGCCCTCGACAAGCACGCCGCGAAGCCGGACCCCACCACGATCGACGACGTCGACGAGGAGGACGGCAACAAGATCGTCGCCAACGTCTTCGGCGGCAAGCAGCAGGACGTGGCGGTGGCGCTCGGCAGCACCGGCGGCGGCGTGGACCTCGGCGGGATCATCGGCAAGGTGCTCCCGCTCGTCGCGCCGATCGTGTTGAGCAAGCTCGGGAACCAGAAGGCGGCGACGCAGTCGGGCGGTGGCGGGTTCGACATCGGCGGGCTGCTCGGGGGCTTCCTCGGCGGCGGATCCGGTGCGGCCGGCGGGGCGGGCGGCGGCAAGGGTGGCGGCGGCCTCGACGTCGGCGGCATCCTCGGCAGCCTGGGCGGCCTGCTCGGCGGCGGCAAGAAGTAGCGCGGCCGCGACGGCCGCCGGCCGCAGGGCCCCCCGCCGCGGGGGGGGGGGGGGGGGCCCCGCCGCCCCCCCGCCTCCTGTCAGTCAGGTGCGTGCGTTACTCGCCGCGCAGCTCCAGGTACTTGGCGATGAGCGCCTTCGTCGAGGAGTCCTGCGCGTCCAGCGCAGCCTGGTCGCCGTCGACCGCCGGGGCGATCTGCAGCGCCAGCTGCTTGCCGAGCTCGACGCCCCACTGGTCGAACGAGTCGATGCCCCAGATGGTGCCCTCGGTGAACACGATGTGCTCGTACAGCGCGATGAGCTGGCCGAGGACGCTCGGGGTGAGCTCCGGCGCGAGGATCGACGTCGACGGCTTGTTGCCCGTGAACGTGCGCGCGGAGACGATGGCCTCGTCCGTGGTGCCCTCGGCGCGGACCTCGTCCGCGGTCTTGCCGAACGCGAGCGCCTTCGTCTGCGCGAAGAAGTTCGCGAGGAACAGCGCGTGCACGTCCTGCCCGGGCTGCACGGCCTTGCCGTCGCCGGTCTCGTCCTTGAGCGGACGAGCGGGCTTCGCGACCGTGATGAAGTCCGTCGGGATGAGTCGCGTGCCCTGGTGGATGAGCTGGTAGAACGCGTGCTGGCCGTTCGTGCCCGGCTCGCCCCAGAAGACCTCGCCGGTCTCGGTGGTGACGGGCGAGCCGTCCCAGCGGACGCGCTTGCCGTTCGACTCCATGGTGAGCTGCTGCAGGTACGCGGCGAAGCGGTGCAGGTACTGCGTGTACGGCAGGACCGCGTGGCTCTGCGCGCCGAGGAAGTTCGAGTACCAGACGTTGAGCAGGCCCATCAGGACGGGGACGTTCTGCTCGAGCGGCGTCGTGCGGACGTGCTCGTCGATGGCGTGGAAGCCCGCGAGGAACTGCTCCCAGTTCTCCGGGCCGATCGCGATGACGACGCTCGTGCCGATGGCGGAGTCGACCGAGTAGCGGCCGCCCACCCAGTCCCAGAAGCCGAAGGCGTTCTCCGGGTCGATGCCGAACGCGGCCACCTTGTCGAGCGCGGTCGAGACGGCCACGAAGTGCTTCGCGACGGCGTTCGACTTCTCGTCGTCGGAGGCGTCGGTGAGGCCGAGCCGCTCCCAGAGCCACTGCCGTGCGAGGCGGGCGTTCGTGAGGGTCTCGAGCGTGCCGAAGGTCTTCGAGGCGACGATGAAGAGCGTGGTCTCGGGGTCGAGGTCCGCGGTCTTCTCGTAGATGTCCGCGGGGTCGATGTTCGAGACGAAGCGCGCCTCGAGCCCGGGCTGCACGTACGGCTTCAGGGCTTCGTAGACCATGACCGGGCCGAGGTCCGAACCGCCGATGCCGATGTTCACGACGGTCTCGATGCGCTTGCCGGTGACACCGGTCCAGGACCCGTCGCGGACCTTCGTGGCGAAGGCGTAGACCTTGTCGAGCGTGGCGTGCACGTCGGCGTCGACGTCCTGGCCGTCGACGACGAGCGCCGGCGAGGCACCCTTCGGGCGGCGGAGGGCAGTGTGCAGGACGGCGCGGTCCTCGGTGGCGTTGATGTGCTCACCGGCGAGCATCGCCTGGAAGCGCTCGGCGACGCCGGTGTCCTTCGCGACCTGCAGCAGGTCCTGGAGGATCTCGTCGGTGACGAGGCCCTTCGACAGGTCCACGGTCAGGTCGGCGGCCTGGAACGTGTAGCGCTCGGCACGACCGGGGTCGGTGTCGAACCACCCTCGCAGGTCCGGGGTGAAGCCGTCGGCGATGCCGGCGAGCTTCTTCCAGCCGTCGGTCGATGTGGGGTCGACGGGAGCGGATTCGGTCACTTGGGTCCTCCTGGGATCACCTTCAAGACGTACAAGCCCGCGGGTCACCGCAGCGCTGCGTCGCGGACCGTCTTCGAGCGTAGCGCCGTCCGACGGGTGGCGCGCACCGCCGGACGGGAGGCACGGGGTGCGTTCGCTGCGCGCGTCACCCGGGCAGCGGGGTGAAGCGGCGCAGGCGCAGGCTGTTCGTCACGACGAAGACCGACGAGAACGCCATCGCGGCACCGGCGAGCACCGGGTTGAGCAGCCCCGCCATCGCGAGCGGGATCGCCGCCACGTTGTACGCGAACGCCCAGAACAGGTTCCCCTTGATCGTGCGCAGGGTGGCCCGGGACAGCCGGATCGCCTCGGCGACGACCGTCAGGCGGCCGCTGACCACCGTGATGTCGCTCGCTGCGATCGCCGCGTCCGTGCCGGCCCCCATCGCGATGCCGAGGTCGGCAGCGGCGAGGGCTGCGGCGTCGTTCACGCCGTCGCCGACCATCGCCACGCTGCGCCCCTCGGCCTGCAGGCGACGGACGGTCTCGAGCTTCGAGGCCGGGGTGGCGCGGGCGTGCACCTCGTCGATCCCGACCGCGGCGGCGACGGCACGGGCAGCGCCCTCGTTGTCGCCGGTGAGCAGCACCGGGTGCAGGCCGAGCTCCACGAAGCGCCGGACGGCGTCCGCCGCCTCGGGCTTGACCGTGTCCGCGACGACGACCACGCCGAGCGCGCGGCCGTCCGTCGCGACGACGACCGCCGTGCCGCCGTCCGCCTCGGCGTCCCGGACCGTCTGCGCCACGGCGTCGGGCACCGTGATCGCCCACGACGCCTCGAGCCAGGCGACGGTCCCGACGAGCACGACCTCGCCGTCGACGACCGCCTGGACGCCGGCGCCGGGCGTCGCGGTGAACTGCGTCGCACCGGCGACGTCGAGCCCGCGGGCCCGTGCGGCCGTGACGATCGCGCGCGCGACCGGGTGCTCGGAGCCGTCCTCGACCGCGGCGGCGAGACGGAGGACCGCCGCGTCGTCGGTGTCCGGCGTGCCGGTGACCGAGCGGAGGGCCATCGACCCGGTGGTGACCGTGCCGGTCTTGTCGAGGACGATCGTGTCGACGCCCCGGGTCTGTTCGAGGACCTGCGGACCGCCGATGAGGATCCCGAGCTGCGATCCCCGGCCGGTCCCGACGAGCAACGCGGTCGGGGTCGCGAGTCCGAGCGCGCAGGGGCAGGCGATGATGAGCGTGGCCACCGACGCGGTGAAGGCCGCCGTCAGGGAGCCGCCGAGGACGAGCCACCCGACGAAGGCCAGCACCGCGAGCCCGATGACGATCGGGACGAAGACGCCGGACACCCGGTCGGCGAGGCGCTGGACCTCGGCCTTCCCGGTCTGCGCGTCCTCGATGAGACGGCCCATGCGGGCGAGTTCGGTGTCGGCTCCGACCCGGGTGATCGTGACGACGAGCCGCCCGCCGACGTTGATCGTGGCGCCGGTGACGTCGTCGCCCGGGCGGACCTCGACCGGCACGGACTCGCCGGTGAGCATGCTGAGGTCGACGGCCGACGAGCCCTCGCGCACGGTGCCGTCGCTCGGGATCCGCTCCCCCGGCCGCACGACGACCACGTCGCCGACGACGAGCGAGGCGGCGGGCACGCGGGACTCGGATCCGTCGCGGAGCACCGTCGCGTCCTTCGCCCCGAGTTCGAGCAGGGCGCGGAGCGCGGCCCCGGACTGCTGCTTCGCGCGGGCCTCCATGTACCGCCCGGCGAGGATGAACACGGTCACGGCGGACGCGACCTCGAGGTACAGGTCGCTCGCCTCGGGGTCGGTGGCGAACCACGAGAAGGTCATGTGCATGCCGGGCATCCCGGCGTCACCGAGGAACAGTGCGTACAGCGACCACCCGAACGCGGCGAGGACGCCGACGCTCACGAGGGTGTCCATCGTCGCGGCACCGTGCCGGGCGTTCACCCACGCAGCGCGGTGGAAGGGCAGGGCACCCCAGACGGCCACGGGGGCCGCGAGTGCGAGGGCCAGCCACTGCCAGTTCGGGAACTGCAGCACGGGCACCATCGACAGGACGACCACGGGGACGGCGAGGACGGCCGAGACGACCAGGCGCTGCCGGAGCGCCGCGGACGCATCGTCCTCGCGCGGAGTGCCGGAGTCGTCCGGTGCGGGCGGAGCGGGCACGGACGCCCCGTACCCCGCCGACTCCACGGCCGCGATGAGCGCGCCGGTGTCCGAGCTGCCGGAGACCGTGGCCTTCTCGGTCGCGTAGTTCACGGTCGCCGTGACGCCGGGGAGCTTGCCGAGCTTCCGTTCGATGCGGGTCGCGCACGAGGCGCACGTCATCCCCGTGATGTCGAGTTCGACCGCGCCGTCCGTCACGACCGCACGACCTCGTAGCCGGCCTCGGTGACCGCGGCGCGGAGCGCCTCGGACGGCACCGGGGCGTCGGACGTCACCGTGACCTCGGACGCACCGCCGGGGACGAGTCGCACCCGGACGTCGAACACGCCGTCGAGCTCGGTGAGCTCCTCGGTGACGCTCATCACGCAGTGGTCGCAGGTCATGCCCTCGACGAGCAGCAGTTCGGTGTTCATGGTGGTTCCCTTCAGGAGCGGACGAGTCGGGCGATGGCCTCGCTGGCTTCGCGGACCTTGGCGTCGGCAGCCTCGCCGCCCTCGGCGACGGCCTCGGCGACGCAGTGCTTGAGGTGGTCCTCGAGCAGCGACAGGGCGACACGCTCGAGCGCCCGGTTCGCTGCGGAGATCTGGGTGAGGACGTCGATGCAGTACGTCTCGTCCTCGACCATGCGGGCGATGCCGCGGACCTGGCCCTCGGCTCGGCGGAGTCGCTTGAGCAGGTCGTCCTTGTCGCCGATGTAGCCGACGTGTTCGTGCATGCTCGCCTCCGTCATGGTCAATACGGTACCCCCCTAGGGTATTCCCTGACGCCGAACGCGCAACCATGGCAGGATGCGCCCATGACCGAGGCGGCGACGAACGGCTTCCGCAGGATGCGGTTCGCGGACGCCGACGGCTCGGACTACTCCGACATCTTCGAGGCCGAGTACCACGGCTCGGACTTCGCCTCCGACACGTTCGCGACCGAGGACGCCCGCTACGAGTACACGGTCGTGGGCGACGACGACCTGACGCTCCGCACGATGCGCGCCGAGGGCGGGAAGCGCGGTGGCGTCATCGGCCCGCGGGACGACCACGTCGTGTTCTGGCTCACCAGGGGCCAGCTCGAGATGCACTTCGCGGACCGCTCCCGCGTGGTGGAGCCCGGGAGCCCGTACATCGCCTCGGCGTCCGAGGCCTACCGCTTCGAGTCCACGGGCACGGTCTACAACGGCGTGCACATCGCCGACCGGTTCCTCCGAACGGTCGGGCGGGACCTCGGCTTCGCCCTCCCCGACGGGCCGCTCCTGTTCGAGCAGCAGGACGAGGCCGTCGCGCGCCAGGAGCCCCTCCGCCACCTCGTCCGCGAGATCGGCCCGATGCTCGTCGACGACCGCGTGCTCGGACCGATGCGGACGGCCCTCAACCGTCGGCTCGCCGTCGTCGTCCTCGACACCTTCCCGATCCGGAACCGCGGATCGGACGTCCCGGTGGCGAACCGTCTGCGGGACGCGGTGCGGTTCATCGAGGAGCACGCCGCCGAACGCCCCTCGGTCCCCGAGATCGCCGCCGCGTGCGGGCTCAGCCAGCGGGGGCTGCAGGACGTCTTCGCGCGGACGCTCGACTCGACCCCGCACCGGTTCCTCCGCGACCACCGGCTCGACCGCGTCCGACGCGAGCTCCTGCACTCGGACGGCGACGAGAGCGTCACCGAGATCGCCCGACGCTGGGGCTTCACGAACCACGGCCGCCTCGCCGGCGCGTACCGCGACCGGTACGGCGAGGACCCGGCCACGACGCTCCGCTCGTCGCGCGCCGCCAAGCCGGGCCGCGCCTCCTGGCGGCTCCGCCGAGCCGTCGAGTTCATCGAGTCGCACCCCGACGAACCGGTGACGCTGCAGGCGATCGCCGACGCGGCGGGCGTGCGTCCGCGCCGGCTCCAGCAGCTCTTCCGGGAGGAACGGGGCGAGTCCCCGATGGCGGCCGTACGGTCGATCCGTGGTGCTGCAGGGCGCAACCGGTCGGACGGAATCAGCGCGGTCCACTGAACGTCCCACCAGCCGGGGTACGGAAACACAGGCATCCGGCGGTGTCTCTGAAAAGTTCCTGAATCCGATCACCCCCGTGTGACGAACGTCTGGTGGGCCCCGTCTCATCCGTGAACAGCAACCGCTGGGAACGCCCGGCGGGTCAACGGAAGGAACGAACATGGCTGACACCACGACCACCACGACTGCTTCGGCTGCGACGGCTTCGGCGGTCGCTCGGAACACGGGCACCCACACCGGCGGCGTCACGGGCAAGACCGTCATCGACGACACCGTCGTGTCGAAGGTCGCCGGGATCGCTGCG
>NZ_JBBCYQ010000026.1:0-8521 GCF_037144815.1 Curtobacterium sp. USHLN213
CCGCGCGCCGCGCCGCGCGGCGCGCAGCCCGCGGCGCGCGCCGCGCGCCGCGCGCGCCCCGCGCCCCCTACTCCAGCCCGCGGCGCCGCAACAGCGGCCCCACCTCGGCATCGCGCCCGCGGAAGTCCCGGTACGCCTCGAGCGGGTCCTTCGCCCCGCCGACGCCGAGCAACTTCGACGCGAACCGCTCACCCGCTGCGCGCGAGAGCCCACCGTTCGAGCGGAACCACTCCACGGTGTCGGCATCGAGCACCTCGGACCAGATGTACCCGTAGTACCCGGCGTCGTACCCGCCCGAGAACGTGTGCGCGAAGTACGTCGACGAGTACCGCGGCGGGACGGCCTCGACCGCGATGCCCGCGGATTCCAGAGCCGCCCGCTCGAAGTCCTCGACCGAGGTCACGGAAGCCGCCGAGGCAGCGGAGAGGCGGTGCCACGCCTGGTCGAGCAGCGCCGCGGCGAGGTACTCCGTCGTCGCGAACCCCTCGTTGAAGCCGGCGGAGTCGCTGAGCCCCAGGACGAGCTCCGGCGGCAGGGGCGCCCCGGTCTCGTGGTGCTTGGCGTAGTTCGCCAGGACGGACGGCCACGACACCCACATCTCGTTCACCTGCGACGGGAACTCGACGAAGTCCCGCTCCACGTTCGTGCCCGAGAAGCGGGGGTAGGTGGTGCGGGCGATGAGGCCGTGCAGCGCGTGCCCGAACTCGTGGAAGAGCGTCTCGACCTCGTCCTGGATGAGGAGCGTCGGTGATCCGGCGGCCGGCTTCGCGACGTTGAGGTTGTTCACGACGACGGGCAGCGTACCGAGCAGCGCGGACTGCTCCACGACGGGGTTCATCCACGCGCCGCCGCGCTTGCCGTCCCGCGTGTAGAGGTCGAGCAGGTAGAGCCCGACCTCCTCACCGGAGGCGCCGCGCACCTCGAACACCCGCACCTCGTCGTTGTACCCGTGCAGGTCGGGGCGCTTGGTGAACGTCAGGCCGTAGAGCTCGCCGGCAGCGTGGAAGACGCCGTCGTGCAGCACCCGGTCGGCCTCGAAGTAGGGGCGGAGCGCCGAGCTGTCCGCCGCGAACTGCTCACCGCGCAGGAGCTCGGTCGCGTACGCCCAGTCCCACGACTCGACCTCGTGACCGAGCACCCGGGCGCGGACGTCCCGTTCGTCGTCGGCGTTGCGAGCGGCCGCGCCGACAAGGGACGACAGCAGACCGTCGACGGCTTCGGGCGTCCCGGCGGTCTCGTCGGCCGTGACGACCGCGGCGTGGTTCGGGAAGCCGAGGAGTTCGGCGCGCTCGGCCCGGAGTCGGACGATGCGCAGGAGGACGTCGCGGTTGTCGTGGTCGTTGCCCCGACGGCCACGGGAGAGCGAGGCCTCCATGATCCGCCGACGCAGCCCGCGGTCGGCCAGCGACGACAGCCACGGATGCCCGGTGTAGAGCGGCAGTGTGATGAGCCAGCCGTCGAGCCCCCGGTCGGCAGCGGCTGCGGCGGCGGCGGACTTCACGCCGTCGTCGAGGCCCGACAGTTCCGAAACATCCGACACGTGCACGGCGAGGTCGTTCGTGTCTTCGAGCAGGTTCCGCTCGAAGGTCGTCGTGAGCGTCGAGAGCTCCTGGTTGATCGCGGTGAGCCGTTCCTTGCCGGCGTCGTCGAGCCCGGCGCCCGCGAGGGTCATCTCGGTGTGCGTGCGCTCGACCAGCCGACGGTCCTCGTCGGTGAGGTCGGCCCGGTCGTCGAGCGAATCGCGGACCGCCGCCACCCGTGCGTACAGACGTCCGTCGAGCGTGATCGCGTCGCGGTGTGCAGCGAGCAGCGGGGAGACCTCGGCCTCGAGGTCGTGCAGCTCCGGCGTCGAGTCCGCCGACGACAGCGTGAAGAACACGTGGCTCACGCGGGCGAGCAGCTGCCCGGTGCGCTCGAGCGCCACGAGCGTGTTCTCGAAGGTGGGTTCGTCAGGGGAGGCGGCGATCGCCTCGACCTCGGTGCGCTGCTCGGCCATGCCGGCGTCGAACGCGGGGCGGTAGTGCTCGAGCCGTACCTCGCGGAACGGCGGGAGGGCGTAGGGAAGCGTGCTCGGTCCATCGAACGGGGTTGCCATCGCTCCACCCTACGGACCGGTGACGCTGTCGGACGGGAGGCGCGGTGCGGACCCGACCCGCGCCTCCCGTCCGAGAGTCGGTCGCGTCTCAGGCGCGCGTCGCCGCGTCGATGAGGGTCTCGGCTGCCCGCCGCGCGTGCCGCGCCGGCGTCGTCGACCCGGCGATGGCGGCCGTGGTCTGTGCCCCCTCGGCGAGGAGGGCGAGCTGGGCGGCGAGTTCCTCGGCGGTGGCGGGGTCGCGGACGACCGAGGCCGCGAGGTCCTGCACGAAGCGCTGGAACGAGTCCTTGTGGGCACGGGCGATCTCGGCGACGGCGGGGGAGGTCGCTCCGAGCTCGCCGAACGCGTTGATGAACCCGCAGCCGCGGAAGGTGTCGTCGCCGAACCACGACTCGAGGAAGTCGTAGACCGCGAGCAGCTTGTCACGCGGGGTGGTGGCGGTGTCGACCGCGCCGTGGACCCCGTGTTCCCAGACGTCGTGGCGTCCGGCGAGGACCGCGGCGATCAGCTGCTCCTTGCCGGGGAACGCGGCGTAGAGCTTCTTGAGCGACACCCCGGCGCCGGTGCGGATCTCGTCCATGCCGACGGACTGGATGCCGCGCGCGTAGAAGAGCTGGTCGGCGACGTCGACGATGTGTGCCCGGACGTCGGGGTCGACGGTCGGGAGCGTGCTGGTTGCCATGGCGTACCCCGTTCGCTGCGTGTTCACCGTTCTCGACTTGCGCCGGGAACGACCGTTCTCTAGTGTAAGCCACATCGACGGAGAACGACCGTTCTCCGCGAGGTTCAGGGAAGGAACGACCATGGGTGCCATCACCGTCGGGACCGAGAACAGCGTCGACATCGAACTGCACTACGAGGACAAGGGCACCGGCCAGCCGATCGTGCTGATCCACGGCTTCCCGCTCGACGGCAACTCGTGGGAGGGCCAGGTCCCGGCCCTGCTCGACGCCGGCTACCGCGTCATCACGTACGACCGCCGTGGCTTCGGGCAGTCCTCGCAGCCGTCCACCGGCTACGACTACGACACCTTCGCCGACGACCTGCACACGGTCCTGACGACCCTCGACCTGCACGACGTGATCCTCGTCGGCTTCTCGATGGGCACCGGCGAGATCGCCCGGTACATCGGCCGTCACGGTGAGGACCGGATCGCGAAGGTCGCGTTCCTGGCCTCGCTCGAGCCCTTCCTGGCGATCACCGACGACAACCCCGACGGCGCCGGCCCGATGTCGTTCTTCGAGGGCATCGCCGCCGACGTGAAGAAGGACCGGTACGCGTACTTCACGAACTTCTACCAGGACTTCTTCAACCTGTCGGACAACCTCGGCTCCCGCATCTCGGAAGAGGCCGTCCGGAACGCGTGGAACGTCGCTGCCGGGTCGGGTGCCATCGCGTCCGCCGCAGCACCGCTGACGTGGCCGACCGACTTCCGTCAGGACATCCCGAAGGTCACCGTCCCGGCGCTCATCGTGCACGGCACGGCGGACAACATCCTGCCGATCGACGCCACCGGCCGACGCTTCAGCAAGGCCCTGCCCGCGGCGGAGTACGTCGAGATCGAGGGTGCCCCGCACGGCCTGCTCACCACGCACACCGCCGAGGTGAACGAGGTGCTCCTGGGGTGGCTCGCGAAGTAGCGCGCGTGCTCGCATCGTGAGCACGAATGGTCGGGTTCCCCAGCGGGACCCGACCATTTCTGCTCACCAAGCGATGCGCCGCGCGGCGCCCTCAGTCCTCCTCGGGGGCGTCGTCGGGGTTCGTGACCTGGGCGCGCCCGGCGTCGTCGAGGTGGATCGAGGTGCCGTCGTCGAGCGCGACCATCGGCTTGCCCTCGAGGAAGGTCAGGGTCCAGCCCCACCCCGCCGTGTCGACCGACTCCGACGCGAGCTCGTCCTCGACGCCCCGCACGGCGACGACCATCGCCTCGGGGAGTTGCCCGGGTGCCTCGGCACCCACGTTCCAGCGTCTGCCCAACTGCATCCGTGCCTCCAGTCCGGTGGTGGCCGGGCCGGATCGCACACGCGACCCGGCCCGGACGACCGACGTTACGCCTGCTGTTCCGCCAGCTCGATCTCGGTGACGGCCAGTTCCGCGCCGTCCTCGAACGACAGGTTCTCGATGCGGCCGACGGCCGCCAGGTCGACCGCAGCGCGCTCGATGAGCGCCCGCGTCTCGGCCGGAGCCTGCACGACGGCGCGCGTCACGGGCGTCTTCTGGGACGCCTTGGCGGCCGTCTTCGCCCCGCGGATGCCGATGAGCGCCTGGCCCACCGCCCCGAGGAGCCCCGTCGGCTCGGCCTGCGTGGGCAGCTCGGCCACGGTCGGCCAGGAGGCGCGGTGCACGCTGGTCTCGTGGGTCCAGGCCCACACTTCCTCCGTCGCGAACGGGAGGAACGGTGCCAGCAGGCGCAGCAGCGCGTCGATCGCGGCGCGGAGCGCGAGGACCGCGCTCGCCTGGGTCTCGTGCGTCGCGTCCGAGGCGGTGCCGTACGCGCGCTCCTTGACGAGCTCGAGGTAGTCGTCGCAGAAGGTCCAGAAGAAGCGCTCGATCACCTCGAGGGCACGGGCGTGGTCGAACGCGTCGAACGCCGTGGTGGCCTGGTCGATGACCGACCCGAGCTCGGCGAGCACGTCGACGTCGAGCGGCTCGGTGACGCTCGTCGCGCCCTCGGGCAGCGGGAAGCCGTAGACGAACTTCGCGGCGTTGAGGACCTTGATCGCCAGACGACGACCGACCTTGATCTGCTTCGGGTTCTGCGGGTCGAAGGCCGCGTCGGTGCCGAGCTTCGACGAGGCCGCCCAGTAGCGGACCGCGTCGGCGCCGTGCTGCTCGAGGATCGACAGCGGCGTGACGACGTTGCCCTTCGACTTTGACATCTTCTTGCGGTCGGGGTCCACGATGAAGCCGGAGATGCTCGCGTGCTTCCACGGCACGGTGTCCGCTTCGAGCTGGCTGCGGAGCACCGTCGTGAACAGCCACGTGCGGATGATGTCCTGCGCCTGCGGGCGGACGTCGTAGGGGTAGACGAGGTCGTAGAGCGCCGGGTCGGTCTCCCACTTGCCCGCGAGCTGCGGGGTGAGCGACGAGGTGGCCCAGGTGTCCATCACGTCGAGCTCGCCCTGGAACCCGCCGGCGACACCACGCTGGTCCTCGGTGTAGCCCGGGGCCGGCTCGGACGCCGGGTCGACGGGGAGCCGGGCCTCGGTCGGGACGATCGGCTGGTCGAAGACCGGGTTGCCGTCGGCGTCGAGCGGGTACCAGACCGGCAGCGGCACGCCGAAGAAGCGCTGGCGCGAGATGAGCCAGTCGCCGGAGAGGCCGCCGACCCAGTTGTCGTACCGGACGCGCATGAAGTCCGGGTGGAACGCGATCTCGTCGCCGCGGTGCCGGAGGGTCGCCTTGAGATGCTCGTCGCGGGCACCGTTCACGATGTACCACTGGCGGGTCGAGACGATCTCGAGCGGCTTGTCGCCCTTCTCGAAGAACTTCACGGGGTGGTTGATCGTCTTCACGTCGCCGATCAGCTCGCCGGACTCGGTCAGGGCGTCCACGACGACCTTCTTCGCCGAGAACACGGTCTTGCCGGCCATCTCGGCGTAGAGCGCCTTGCCGCCGTCGGACTCGATCCAGGCCGGCTCGTCGGAGCGGACGCGGCCGTCGAACCCGATGATCGCGCGGTTCGGCAGCTGCAGCTCGCGCCACCACACGACGTCGGTGGTGTCGCCGAAGGTGCAGACCATCGCGATGCCGGCGCCCTTGTCCTGCTGCGCGAGGTGGTGCGCGAGCACCGGGACCTCGACGTCGAACAGGGGTGAGCGGACCGTCGTGCCGAAGAGGTCCTGGAAGCGCTCGTCGTCCGGGTGCGCGACGAGGGCGACGCACGCGGGGAGCAGCTCGGGGCGGGTGGTCTGGATGACGACGTCGTCGCCGCCGTCCGTGCGGTGGAAGGCGATGCCGTGGTACGCGCCCGGCATCTCCTTGTCCTCGAGCTCGGCCTGGGCCACGGCGGTGCGGAACGTGACGTCCCAGAGCGTCGGGGCGTCGGCCTGGTAGGCCTCACCACGCTCGAGGTTGCGGAGGAAGGCACGCTGGGCGCTCGCCCGCGAGGTGTCGTCGATCGTCCGGTACGACTGCGTCCAGTCGACGGAGAGGCCGAGCGTGCGGAAGAGGTGCTCGAACTGCTGCTCGTCCTGCACGGTCAGGCGCTCGCACAGCTCGATGAAGTTGCGGCGCGACACCGGGATCTGGTCGGCCGCCTTCGAGGACTTGTTGTCCCCGCCCTCGAACGGCGGCACGAAGGTGGCGTCGTAGGGGAGCTGCGGGTCGCAGCGGACGCCGTAGTAGTTCTGCACGCGGCGCTCGGTGGGGAGACCGTTGTCGTCCCAGCCCATCGGGTAGAAGACGTGCTTGCCGCGCATGCGCTCGTACCGGGCCTTGAGGTCGGTGTGCGTGTACGAGAACACGTGCCCGATGTGGAGCGAACCCGAGGCGGTCGGCGGCGGGGTGTCGATCGAGTAGACGTTGCTGCGGTCGCCAGCGGCGTCGCGGTCGAACCGGTAGGTGCCGTCCTGCTCCCAGACCGGGCCCCAGACGTCTTCGAGTCCGTCCACCGTGGGCTTCTCGGGCATGGGCTTCGACATGGCGGGCCTTCCGTTCGGTGCGGTGCTGCGACCGCTGTGTGCGGCACCGAGTCCGTGATGAGGTGCCTGAGTGTGTGCGCGTGCTGCGCAGTCCCACGATCGTAGCGGCTCGCACCGACCCTCCGGTGGCCAATAGCACACGGATCCGGCAGACACGCCGGGCAGCTGATAGTCTGTCGGAGTTTGTCCGGCGGACGCAGGGTTCGCAGGGACTGCAGCGTCGCCGTCCGCCGGGCGCCCGAAGGCAAGACACAGCACTACCGGAGGAACTCACTTGGCACCGAACGAAGCAGGAAACGCACGGGGCGACCGCCCCCTGCGCACCAAGGGCGCCGCGAAGCGCGCACGCCGCAAGCTGACCGAGGACGACGTCACCGTCGTCGAGGAGTCGCTGCTCAAGCGTGCCGTCGCGGCCGCCGCGCTCGGCAACGCCATGGAGTGGTTCGACTTCGGCATCTTCGCCTACCTCACGGTGACGATCTCGAAGGTGTTCCTCCCCGAGGGCGACCCCGCCGCGAACATCGTCGCGACCTTCGGCTTCTTCGCCGCAGCGTTCATCGTGCGCCCCATCGGCGGCGCGGTCTTCGGCCCGATCGGCGACAGGATCGGCCGGCAGAAGGTCCTCGCCCTCACGATGATCCTGATGGCCGCGGGCACGCTCATGATCGGCCTGATCCCGAGCTACAACTCGATCGGCTTCTGGGCGCCCGTGCTGCTGCTGGTGGCGCGGTTCGTGCAGGGCTTCTCGACCGGTGGTGAGTACGGCGGCGCGGCGACGTTCATCGCCGAGTACTCGCCGGACAAGCGCCGCGGGTTCATGGGCTCGTGGCTCGAGTTCGGCACCCTCGCCGGCTACGTGCTCGGCGCATCGATCGTGACGGGCCTGCAGTTCGGCCTCTCCGAGGACGCCCTGCTCAGCTGGGGTTGGCGCATCCCGTTCATCATCGCCGGTCCGCTCGGCCTGATCGGCCTCTACCTGCGCCTCAAGCTGGAGGAGACCCCGGCGTTCCAGAAGCAGCAGGAGCAGGCCGCGGAGCGCGAGGGGCAGAAGACCCCGTTCCTCAAGCTCTTCGCCGAGAACTGGCGCTCGCTGATCATCTGCATCGGTCTGGTCCTCGTGTTCAACGTGACCGACTACATGCTCCTGTCGTACATGCCGACGTACCTGGAGCAGAACCTCGGCCAGAACGCCACGTTCGGCCTGATCCTCATCGTGATCGTGATGATCCTCATGATGGTCGTCATCACGTTCGGTGGTCGCCTGTCCGACAAGTTCGGCCGACGTCCGGTGCTCGCCGCGGGCTGCGTCGGGTTCATCCTGCTGTCGTGGCCGGCGCTCAAGCTGGTGCAGACCGGTACCGGCGTGGGGGTCTTCGCGGGACTCCTGATCCTGGGTGTCGTGCTCGTGACGTTCACCTCGACCATGCCGTCGACCCTGCCGGCGCTGTTCCCGACGATCATCCGCTACGGCGCGCTCGCCATCGCGTTCAACGTGTCGGTGTCGCTCTTCGGTGGGACGACCCCGCTCGCGACCTCGGCGCTCATCAACGCCGCGAAGGACGCCGGCTACGGCTGGGCCGAGGACATCCCGGCGTTCTACCTGATGCTGGCCGCCCTGATCGGGCTCGTCGCCGTCTACTTCACCAAGGAGACGGCCGCGACGCCGCTGATGGGGTCCGGCCCCACGGTGGCGCACGAGGACGAGATCGCCGGCGTCATCAAGGACTACAACGACCCGGAGTCCGAGCTGGCGCAGTCCGACTGGGCGAAGGACTTCTCGACG
>NZ_JBBCYQ010000027.1:0-3584 GCF_037144815.1 Curtobacterium sp. USHLN213
TTGAGTCCGGCGGCGTCCTACTCTCCCACAAGGTCCCCCTTGCAGTACCATCGGCGCTGAGAGGCTTAGCTTCCGGGTTCGGAATGTGACCGGGCGTTTCCCTCTCGCTATGACCACCGGAACACCTTCGACCCAATCGCTTGGAAGTTCGAAAGCTGTTCCGCGGGCGCTCCTATTCGAGCACAGCGCGGTGTTCAGTTTCTTGTTCCCGATCGTCTGTCGGGAACCACAAAGTGGACGCGAGCCCCACACCGAAGTGTGGGAAATAGTTGTGTTGTCAAGTCTTCGGCTTATTAGTACCGGTCAGCTCCACGGGTCGTTAGTCCCCGCTTCCACATCCGGCCTATCAACCCAGTAGTCTGCTGGGAGCCTCTCACACTCAAGGTGCATGGAAATCTCATCTCGAAGACGGCTTCCCGCTTAGATGCTTTCAGCGGTTATCCGGTCCGAACGTAGCTAATCAGCGGTGCCCTTGGCAGAACAACTGACACACCAGAGGTTCGTCCATCCCGGTCCTCTCGTACTAGGGATAGATCTTCTCAAATTTCCAACGCGCGCAGCGGATAGGGACCGAACTGTCTCACGACGTTCTAAACCCAGCTCGCGTACCGCTTTAATGGGCGAACAGCCCAACCCTTGGGACCTACTCCAGCCCCAGGATGCGACGAGCCGACATCGAGGTGCCAAACCATGCCGTCGATATGGACTCTTGGGCAAGATCAGCCTGTTATCCCCGAGGTACCTTTTATCCGTTGAGCGACAGCGCTTCCACAAGCCACTGCCGGATCACTAGTCCCGACTTTCGTCCCTGCTCGACCTGTCAGTCTCACAGTCAAGCTCCCTTGTGCACTTACACTCGCCACCTGATTGCCAACCAGGTTGAGGGAACCTTTGGGCGCCTCCGTTACTCTTTGGGAGGCAACCGCCCCAGTTAAACTACCCACCAGGCACTGTCCATGAACCCGATCAGGGTCCTACGTTAGACATCCAGAGTGACCAGAGTGGTATTTCAACAACGACTCCACGAACACTAGCGTGCCCGCTTCACAGTCTCCCACCTATCCTACACAAGCCACACCGAACACCAATACCAAGCTGTAGTAAAGGTCACGGGGTCTTTCCGTCCTGCTGCGCGTAACGAGCATCTTTACTCGTAGTGCAATTTCGCCGAGTTCGCGGTTGAGACAGCTGGGAAGTCGTTACGCCATTCGTGCAGGTCGGAACTTACCCGACAAGGAATTTCGCTACCTTAGGATGGTTATAGTTACCACCGCCGTTTACTGGGGCTTAAATTCAGAGCTTCGCCCAAAGGCTAACCCTTCCTCTTAACCTTCCAGCACCGGGCAGGCGTCAGTCCGTATACATCGTCTTGCGACTTCGCACGGACCTGTGTTTTTAGTAAACAGTCGCTTCCCACTGGTCTCTGCGGCCTTCAACGCTCAGCGGAGCAAGTCCGCATCACGTGTCCGGCCCCCCTTCTCCCGAAGTTACGGGGGCATTTTGCCGAGTTCCTTAACCACGATTCTCTCGATCTCCTTGGTATTCTCTACCTGACCACCTGAGTCGGTTTCGGGTACGGGCGGCTGCAACCTCGCGTCGATGCTTTTCTCGGCAGCATAGGATCACTGATTTCCCCTTACGGGTACGCGTCGGATCTCAGGCATACAGACGACGGATTTGCCTATCGTCAGCCCTACATCCTTACACCAGGATCACCTTACGGATACCATCGCCTGGCTCAGCTACCTTCCTGCGTCACACCTGTTCATACGCTAACCGCACCAGCATGGGGTCGAGCGTTAGACCGCACGCCATCACCCCGAAGGGATCCGGTCAACACGGGTTAGGACTCTTAGCACCACTGGATTAGCTTGGGCGGTTGTTCGCCGGTACGGGAATATCAACCCGTTGTCCATCGACTACGCCTGTCGGCCTCGCCTTAGGTCCCGACTTACCCAGGGCGGATTAACCTGGCCCTGGAACCCTTGGTCTTTCGGAGGACGGGTTTCTCACCCGTCTTTCGCTACTCATGCCTGCATTCTCACTCGTGTAGCGTCCACGGCTGGATCACTCCGCCGCTTCACTCGCCACACGACGCTCTCCTACCACTCCGCACGACTGAACCACGAAGGCTTATCGAGTGTGCGAAATCTACAACTTCGGCGGTGTGCTTGAGCCCCGTTACATTGTCGGCGCGGAATCACTTGACCAGTGAGCTATTACGCACTCTTTCAAGGGTGGCTGCTTCTAAGCCAACCTCCTGGTTGTCTATGCAACTCCACATCCTTTCCCACTTAGCACACGCTTAGGGGCCTTAGTTGGTAGTCTGGGTTGTTTCCCTCTCGACGATGAAGCTTATCCCCCACCGTCTCACTGCTGCGCTCTCACTCACCGGCATTCGGAGTTTGGCTGACGTCAGTAACCTGTTGAGGCCCATCGGCCATCCAGTAGCTCTACCTCCGGCGAGAAACACGCAACGCTGCACCTAAATGCATTTCGGAGAGAACCAGCTATCACGAAGTTTGATTGGCCTTTCACCCCTATCCACAGCTCATCCCCTCCATTTTCAACTGAAGTGGGTTCGGTCCTCCACGACGTCTTACCGTCGCTTCAACCTGGCCATGGATAGATCACTTCGCTTCGGGTCTAGGACATGCGACTGAAACGCCCTATTCAGACTCGCTTTCGCTACGGCTGCCCCACACGGGTTAACCTCGCCACATATCACTAACTCGCAGGCTCATTCTTCAAAAGGCACGCCGTCACCCCTACAAGGAGGCTCCGACGGTTTGTAAGCAAACGGTTTCAGGTACTATTTCACTCCCCTCCCGGGGTACTTTTCACCTTTCCCTCACGGTACTTGTCCGCTATCGGTCATCTGGGAGTATTTAGGCTTATCAGGTGGTCCTGACAGATTCACACGGGATTTCTCGGGCCCCGTGCTACTTGGGATACACATCCGGCCATAACACCATTTCGTCTACGGGGCTGGCACCCACTACGGCCCGGCTTTCAAACCGGTTCGACTATGATGCGCTGTAACCGCCCCAGTCCGGCAGAACTGAGCGACGTGTCCCACAACCCCGACCATGCAACGCCCGCCGGCTATCACACATGATCGGTTTAGCCTCATCCGCTTTCGCTCGCCACTACTCACGGAATCACATGTTGTTTTCTCTTCCTGTGGGTACTGAGATGTTTCACTTCCCCACGTTCCCTCTACCCGCCCTATATATTCAGGCGGGAGTCACCAGGTCACAAAAGCGCCCAGCGGGGTTTCCCCATTCGGAAATCCTCGGCTCACAGCTCGATTATCAGCTCCCCGAGGCTTATCGCAGATTTCTACGTCCTTCTTCGGCTCCAGATGCCAAGGCATCCACCGTTTGCTCTTAGAAACTTGACCACAAAGATTAAAATTGCGATCGACTCACAACAACGACAACCCGAAGGTCATCATCGTTCCGAGCGATCTAAGATGCTCGCGTCCACTGTGTAGTTCTCAACATACGATCGGCACCACACTCCCCCGGGAACAACGCTCCCAGCATCATGCGGCCCACCGAAGAACCCAACCAGAACCCAAA
>NZ_JBBCYQ010000028.1:0-2551 GCF_037144815.1 Curtobacterium sp. USHLN213
ACTCGACGGCGTCCGCGACGTCATCAGCGCCCGCGTCGACACGTACCTCGTCCGACGGCAACGCGCCGCACGCATCCGCGTCGCGGTCCGCCGCGGCGGCGACGCCGTCACCGTCCTCACCGCCGTCGACCAGGCCATCACCGTCCTGGACCGCACCCTCGGCCGGCAGATCCCCGTCCTCGTCCACCTCACCGGCGGCACCCGCTCCACCCTCGCCAAACCCACCCGCGTCCACTGACAGCCGCCAGTCGGACGTGACTGGGGCCTCCCGGCCCACCAGACCACCACCCACCGGGCACGCGCCCGACCGAAGAAAGGACCCGTCATGGGACTCGACGACAAGATCAAGAACGCTGCTCAGGACCTCGCCGGCAAGGCGAAGGAAGCGGTCGGCAAGGCCACGAACGACGACTCGAAGGTCGCCGAGGGCCAGAAGGACCAGGCCGCCGCGAGCGTCAAGCAGACCGGCGAGGACGTCAAGGACGTCTTCAAGAAGTAGGACGCACGAACCGTGTCGGGGCACTCGCCTGTCGAGTGCCCCGACGCGTTCCGGCGGACCGAACGAGGAGGAACCATGCAGCACGACCCGAATGCGCACACACAGGTCACCGAGGTGGCCCTGCCCGCGGAGCTCACGCAGCCGCTCCCAGACGACGCGAGCACCGTGGCGATCGTGGCCCGGACCGCGGCGGAGACCGCACTGGGCGTCCCCGGCGTGCACCACCTCGGCGGGATCGCCGCCCGCGCCGCCGACCAGTTCCGGCAGCAGCTCGGCCGCAGCGCCGGCACCGCAGGGGTGCAGGTCGACGACGAGGACGGCGCGCTGGGCGTGCGGGTCTCCGTCGTCGTCAGCTACCCGCACCCGGTGATCGCCGTCGCCGACGAGGTCCGCAAGCAGGTGACCGCGGCCACGCGCCAGGTCTCTGACGTCCCGACGTCCGTCGACGTCCGCGTGCTCGACGTGCACGGCCCGTTCGACGACGAGCAGTCGCCGCTCGGCCGCGCGGCAGAGGCCACCGGCGATGCGGTCAAGCAGGCCGCGACCGCCACCGCCGACGCCACCAAGCGAGCCACCGACGCCACGGGTGAGGCGCTCAAGGAGGCCGCGACGGTCACCGCGGACGCCACGAAGCGCGCCGCGTCCGCCACGGCCGACGTGACGAAGCGCACCGCCGAGGCGACGGCCGACGTCGCTCGCCAGGCCGCCGACGCCACCCGCGACGCCGCGGAGGCCACCGTCGAGCAGGCCGGCAAGGCAGCCGATGCCACGGCCGACGCCACCCGCCGTGCGGCCGACGTGACCGCCGACGCCACGAAGCGCGCCGTCGACAGCGCAGCCGAGACCACCGGCAACGTCCGGGACGCGGCAGCGGAGGCGCTCGTCCGGTCCTCCGAGTTGGCAGCGGACGCCGCCGACTCGGCGAAGGACGCCGCGGCCGGCGCACGTGACGCCGTCGTCGACACCGTGACCGAACCTGCTGCCACCGAGTCCGCGGCGCCCGCGGATCGTGCCGCTGCGGCTGCCGAGGCAGCGGAGGACGCTGCCGACGCCGCGGAGGACGCAGCCGCAGCAGCGGCCGAGTCGGCCGACGCAGCCGCACAGGCGGCCACTGACGATGCACCGGTCGTGTCGGACGCACCGGCCGGGTCGGACGCACCGATCGTGTCGGACACCGACGCGCAGGCCGGTCGGCACCGCCAGGACCGCTCGTGACCACCGCGTGGTCGGGCAACCGCCGGACGAAGGTCCGGCGGCCCCGCCCCCGCGGCGTCTGGATCGCGAGCGGCATCGGCGTCGTCCTGGTCCTCGGGACGCTGCTCGGTGCGTTCCTCCCCCTCGTCGGGTTCCTCGGCGGGGTCACCGCCACCACCGCCGGACTCGTCCCGTTCCCGTTCGTCCGGGTGACGATCGTGGCGCTGCTCGGGGCCGTCGTGGTCCTCGGGCTGCTGCTCCTGGCGTTCACCCGACGGCACACCACCACGGCGACGATCGCCGTCGTGCTCGCCGTCCTGGTCAGCATCGCCGTGACCGCGGTCCCGGTCGTCCTGGTGGCCGTCGGTTCGGCGGACCGCGCTGGCGACGTGTGGCCCATCGTCACGGAGCTCTGGAACCGCTTCACCGGCTGAGGTCCTCGGCCGCCCGCACCACCATCGAAGGAGTCCCCATGCGCAACCGCATCATCCTCATCGGCGCCATCGTCTTCATCGGGTTCTGGTTCGGCGCGCGCGCCACCCGCCCCGTGAACAAGAAGTCGAAGACCCAGACCGCGCGCGAGCTGTGGAACGACCCGCGTTCGCGGAAGGCACGCAAGAAGCTCGGCAAGAAGATCGCCAAGGCGACCAAGCACTGACACCACCGGAGGGGGGGGGGGGGGGGGGGGCGCCGGGGGGGGGGGGGGCGGGCCCCCCCCCCCCCCCCCCCCAACCCCCCCCCCCCCCCCCCCCCCCCCCCCCCCCCCCGGGGGGGGGGCGCCCCCCCCCCTGGGGGGGCCCCCCCCCCCCGCGCCTCCCGTCCGCTACGGTCGCTCCGTGCGTCGTCTCTCCCCTGCCC
>NZ_JBBCYQ010000029.1:0-1769 GCF_037144815.1 Curtobacterium sp. USHLN213
GTGACGGCGTCGCCGCCGCGGCGGACCGCGACGCGGATGCGTGCGGCGCGTTGCCGTCGGACGAGGTACGTGTCGACGCGGGCGCTGATGACGTCGCGGACGCCGTCGAGTTCGTGGTCGACGACGTCGCGGACGAGGGCGACGTTGACGGTGACCTGGTCGTCGCCGGAGCGTTCCCGGACGGCGACGGACGTGCCGCCCCCACCGCGGGTGAACACCCACACCAACGCCAGCACGATCACCACGGCGCAGACCGCGACGATGATCCACAGCGACGACGCCGGCACGCTCAGCCGGTTCGGGAGCGTCGCGTAGGGTTCGACGGCGTCGCGGACGGCGGGCAGGACGCCCGCGCCGATGGTGATGCCGACGATGACCGCGACGAGGCCGAGGACGAACAGGATGATCCGGTTCAGGGTCCGGTTGCTCTTCGTCATGCGAGGGTTCCCTTCTCCTCGACCGTGACGCTGACGCGTCGGCCGAAGCGTTCGTCGAGCCCGGAGAGGCGGTCCCGGACGGCGTCGCGGATGACCGCGTCGTCGACGGGGATCCCGCTGACGGGCACCACCCGGACCGTGGTGGAGCGTCCGCGGGCGGTCGCGGACGCGTTGCCCTCCGGGACCCCGGCAGCCATCCCGGCGGCGTTCGCGGCGGTGGAGGCGAGGATGCGGGTGTCGATGACGACGGCACCACGGTCGTGGTCGATGACGGAGCGGTGCTGCCGGCCGGGCTTCAGGGCCAGGACGATCAGGACCACGCCGAGGACCAGAAGGACCACGGCGATGACTTCCGCGATCGTGACGAACGCGGCGTCCGGGCGGAGCGCGGCGTCGACGACGGTCTGCGGGTCGGCGAGCAGCGGGGGCCGGCCGATGGCGGCGAGGACCGCTTCGGTGCCGATCCACGCGGCGACCAGGGCGAGCACCACGAGCGACACCGCCACGGCGGTCGAGCGGGAGCGGTGCACGCTCCGGCGACGGATGCGTCGTTCGACGGAACCGTTGCTCATGATGGCCTCCTAGGCGATCCGGGACTGGTGCTCGCGCACGATCCCGGTGAGTTCGATGTGGGCACTGCCGACGCGGCGGCCGGTGAGTTCCCCGACACGGCCCTTGACCTCGTCCGCGACCCGGGCGGTGCGGGTGACGATGTCGTCGCCCGCGGCGATGGGGCCGGTGATGTCGAGCGCGAGCGCGCCGGAGGTGTCGCCGAGACCGACGCGCACCCGCTTGGCGGGGGCGCCGAGCCGTTCGGCTGCGACGGCCCGCGCCAGCGAGGTCAGTGCGCGAGCGGTGATCTCGACGCGGCCCGGGACGTCCGGGCCGGCGTTCACCGGGAGCTCCGGCGTCCGGTCAGCACGTCGGCGAGGGCACCCCGGTCGATGCGGCCGGTGACCAGCGCGGCCACGAGGGCCCCGACGGCACCGAACACGACCACGAGCACGAAGCCCCAGAACCCGAACTGCAGCGCCACGACGGCGAGGATCGCCCCGATGAGGGCTCCGATCAGTGTGTTGCTCATGCGACTCGCGCTTCCTTCTTCTCGTCGTCCTTGTCGTCGTCGTCACCCGGGATGAAAACGTCCTGCACGGTCACGTTCACCTCGGCGACCTCCATGCCCACGATCTGCTCCAGCGCACGGGCGACACCGGCGCGGACGCCGTCGGCGACTTGCTGCAGTGCGACGGGGTACTCCGCGACGATCACGATGTCCGCGGCGACCTGCTTCTCGCCGACCTCGACCTTGACGCCCTGACCGAAGTCACGCTG
>NZ_JBBCYQ010000031.1:0-456 GCF_037144815.1 Curtobacterium sp. USHLN213
GCCATTACCTCACCAACAAGCTGATAGGCCGCGAGTCCATCCCCAACCAAAAAATCTTTCCACCACCAGACCATGCGGCCGGCAGTCATATCCAGTATTAGACGTCGTTTCCAACGCTTATCCCAGAGTCAGGGGCAGGTTACTCACGTGTTACTCACCCGTTCGCCACTAATCCACCCAGCAAGCTGGGCATCATCGTTCGACTTGCATGTGTTAAGCACGCCGCCAGCGTTCGTCCTGAGCCAGGATCAAACTCTCCGTAAAAAATTACAACCAACACCCGAAGATGTCAGCGAGTTGATTCTGACTGTTGACTGTCTACTGACAATCTTCAATCCAAAAGGAATTGTCTCCGAACCCACCAGCAAGCTGATGAGTCACGGGGTCAATAAATTGGCATTGACAATGTGCACGCTGTTGAGTTCTCAAGGACCAGACGCACTCCCCACTCGACCC
>NZ_JBBCYQ010000032.1:0-453 GCF_037144815.1 Curtobacterium sp. USHLN213
CGAAGGTGGGATCGGTGATTAGGACTAAGTCGTAACAAGGTAGCCGTACCGGAAGGTGCGGCTGGATCACCTCCTTTCTAAGGAGCATCTGGCTCGTCGTGTCCTTCGGGGGACGGTGGGTCCAGGCGCCGGATCGAGACGAACGTTCTCGCCGGTAGCTCATGGGTGGAACATTGACAGTGCAGTCGGGAGCGCAGCTTCTGACCTCAGTACGCCGGGGCCTTCGTGGTTCGGGTTGGAACGGGTTGGGGGTGAGCGGGTCGGCTGGTGCACGTTGTTGGGTCCTGAGGGACCAGGCTTCCCGGCCGAGTGTGGTCGGGGGTTGAGCCGTGACTGGGGCCTTTTGGGTTCTGGTTGGGTTCTTCGGTGGGCCGCATGATGCTGGGAGCGTTGTTCCCGGGGGAGTGTGGTGCCGATCGTATGTTGAGAACTACACAGTGGACGCGAGCATCT
>NZ_JBBCYQ010000033.1:0-443 GCF_037144815.1 Curtobacterium sp. USHLN213
AGATGCTCGCGTCCACTGTGTAGTTCTCAACATACGATCGGCACCACACTCCCCCGGGAACAACGCTCCCAGCATCATGCGGCCCACCGAAGAACCCAACCAGAACCCAAAGGCCCCAGTCACGGCTCAACCCCCGACCATACGGTCAGGAAGCCTGGTCCCTCAGGACCCAACAACGTGCACCAGCCGACCCGCTCACCCCCAACCCGTTCCAGACCTGCAAGCAGGTCGTACTGAGGTCGAAAGCTGCGCTCCCGACTGCACTGTCAATGTTCCACCCATGAGCTACCGGCGAGAACGTTCGTCTCGATCCGGCGCCTGGACCCATCCCACCCCGAAGGACACGACGAGCCAGATGCTCCTTAGAAAGGAGGTGATCCAGCCGCACCTTCCGGTACGGCTACCTTGTTACGACTTAGTCCTAATCACCGATCCCACCTTCG
>NZ_JBBCYQ010000034.1:0-437 GCF_037144815.1 Curtobacterium sp. USHLN213
CCCCGAAGGACACGACGAGCCAGATGCTCCTTAGAAAGGAGGTGATCCAGCCGCACCTTCCGGTACGGCTACCTTGTTACGACTTAGTCCTAATCACCGATCCCACCTTCGACGGCTCCTTCCACAAGGGTTAGGCCACCGGCTTCGGGTGTTACCGACTTTCATGACTTGACGGGCGGTGTGTACAAGGCCCGGGAACGTATTCACCGCAGCGTTGCTGATCTGCGATTACTAGCGACTCCGACTTCATGAGGTCGAGTTGCAGACCTCAATCCGAACTGAGACCGGCTTTTTGGGATTCGCTCCACCTTACGGTATCGCAGCCCTTTGTACCGGCCATTGTAGCATGCGTGAAGCCCAAGACATAAGGGGCATGATGATTTGACGTCATCCCCACCTTCCTCCGAGTTGACCCCGGCAGTCTCCTATGAGTCCCC
>NZ_JBBCYQ010000035.1:0-342 GCF_037144815.1 Curtobacterium sp. USHLN213
CTCAAAGGAATTGACGGGGGCCCGCACAAGCGGCGGAGCATGCGGATTAATTCGATGCAACGCGAAGAACCTTACCAAGGCTTGACATACACCGGAAACGGCCAGAGATGGTCGCCCCCTTGTGGTCGGTGTACAGGTGGTGCATGGTTGTCGTCAGCTCGTGTCGTGAGATGTTGGGTTAAGTCCCGCAACGAGCGCAACCCTCGTTCTATGTTGCCAGCGCGTTATGGCGGGGACTCATAGGAGACTGCCGGGGTCAACTCGGAGGAAGGTGGGGATGACGTCAAATCATCATGCCCCTTATGTCTTGGGCTTCACGCATGCTACAATGGCCGGTACAAA
>NZ_JBBCYQ010000036.1:0-268 GCF_037144815.1 Curtobacterium sp. USHLN213
GCCGTCGGCGACTTGCTGCAGTGCGACGGGGTACTCCGCGACGATCACGATGTCCGCGGCGACCTGCTTCTCGCCGACCTCGACCTTGACGCCCTGACCGAAGTCACGCTGGCCGATCGCGTCACGGATCGCGCCGATCGCACGCGCGGCGCCGTTGCCGAGGGAGTGCACCCCGTTGACCTCACGCGCAGCGATCCCGGCGACCTTCGACACGACGGTGTCGTCGATGACGGTCTTGCCCGTGACGCCGCCGGTGTGGGTGCCCGTG
>NZ_JBBCYQ010000037.1:0-223 GCF_037144815.1 Curtobacterium sp. USHLN213
GATGCCCAGCTTGCTGGGTGGATTAGTGGCGAACGGGTGAGTAACACGTGAGTAACCTGCCCCTGACTCTGGGATAAGCGTTGGAAACGACGTCTAATACTGGATATGACTACCGGCCGCATGGTCTGGTGGTGGAAAGATTTTTTGGTTGGGGATGGACTCGCGGCCTATCAGCTTGTTGGTGAGGTAATGGCTCACCAAGGCGACGACGGGTAGCCGGCCT
>NZ_JBBCYQ010000038.1:0-223 GCF_037144815.1 Curtobacterium sp. USHLN213
GCGCTGGCAACATAGAACGAGGGTTGCGCTCGTTGCGGGACTTAACCCAACATCTCACGACACGAGCTGACGACAACCATGCACCACCTGTACACCGACCACAAGGGGGCGGCCATCTCTGGCCGTTTCCGGTGTATGTCAAGCCTTGGTAAGGTTCTTCGCGTTGCATCGAATTAATCCGCATGCTCCGCCGCTTGTGCGGGCCCCCGTCAATTCCTTTGAG
>NZ_JBBCYQ010000039.1:0-223 GCF_037144815.1 Curtobacterium sp. USHLN213
GAAACGACGTCTAATACTGGATATGACTGCCGGCCGCATGGTCTGGTGGTGGAAAGATTTTTTGGTTGGGGATGGACTCGCGGCCTATCAGCTTGTTGGTGAGGTAATGGCCCACCAAGGCGACGACGGGTAGCCGGCCTGAGAGGGTGACCGGCCACACTGGGACTGAGACACGGCCCAGACTCCTACGGGAGGCAGCAGTGGGGAATATTGCACAATGGGC
>NZ_JBBCYQ010000040.1:0-223 GCF_037144815.1 Curtobacterium sp. USHLN213
GAAACGACGTCTAATACTGGATATGACTGCCGGCCGCATGGTCTGGTGGTGGAAAGATTTTTTGGTTGGGGATGGACTCGCGGCCTATCAGCTTGTTGGTGAGGTAATGGCTCACCAAGGCGACGACGGGTAGCCGGCCTGAGAGGGTGACCGGCCACACTGGGACTGAGACACGGCCCAGACTCCTACGGGAGGCAGCAGTGGGGAATATTGCACAATGGGC
>NZ_JBBCYQ010000041.1:0-223 GCF_037144815.1 Curtobacterium sp. USHLN213
TTGTGGTCGGTGTACAGGTGGTGCATGGTTGTCGTCAGCTCGTGTCGTGAGATGTTGGGTTAAGTCCCGCAACGAGCGCAACCCTCGTTCTATGTTGCCAGCGCGTTATGGTGGGGACTCATAGGAGACTGCCGGGGTCAACTCGGAGGAAGGTGGGGATGACGTCAAATCATCATGCCCCTTATGTCTTGGGCTTCACGCATGCTACAATGGCCGGTACAAA
>NZ_JBBCYQ010000042.1:0-223 GCF_037144815.1 Curtobacterium sp. USHLN213
GGGGGGGGGGGGGGGGGGGGGGGGGGGGGGGGGGGGGGGGGGGGGGGGGGGGGGGGGGGGGGGGGGGGGGGGGGGGGGGGGGGGGGGGGGGGGGGGGGGGGGGGGGGGGGGCGGGGGGGGGGGGGGGGGGGGGGGGGGGGGGGGGGGGGGGGGGGGGGGGGGGGGGGGGGGGGGGGGGGGGGGGGGGGGGGGGGGGGGGGGGGGGGGGGGGGGGGGGGGGGGG